>JAYTIB010000458.1:0-4660 GCA_043732205.1 Schlesneria sp.
GCCGCGCGTGAGTGCCTCGCCGCGACGCAGCTTCTCGAACAGCGTGCGGAACAGCGCGGTCTCGCCGGTCTCCTGGCCGGCATACGGCCCCATCGCCAGACCCAGGACCATCCCCGTGGCCAGCGAGGTCAGCGCGACGGCCCGCAGGATCGGAAAGCCCAGCCCCTCGGCCTGACTGGCGGGCTGGGGAGACTCCGCCTGATTCTCTGCGGTGTCGGGCATCGAGAATGTCGTGCCGTCGATGACCAGCGTGCGGAACCCGTGCCACCGCCACTCGTCCGGAACGGCCGCCTCGCAGCGCTCCGCCACCCCTTCGGCCAACCGCCGGACCACACCCTCCGGCACCTTCACCCGGGCGCGGCTGTACGCCCCCGTGTTGGTCGAAGAGACCTCGCGCCCGAGCAGCACATAGTACACGGCCACGCGCTGCACGGCCGCGACACAGGCGCGCTGCACATCCGTGAACAACGCCTGGGACAACATCGCCCACAACGTCACGCCCATCGTGTCGACGATCCCGTCGTGGCCGGTCTCGCCCGCGCCGCCGTCATTCGCGGCACCGTCATTCGCGGCACCGTCATTCGCACCGCCGTCATTCGCACCGCCGTCGGACTCGCCGAACGAGACCCCTTCCGCGTCGAAGGCCTGCCGCATCTGCCCGATGGTCAGCGCCTCCTGGAAGGGCAGATCGTCGCCCTGCAACAGCGACTGCCTGACGAGTTCAAACGATCTATCCGCGCCGCGGCCCTTCGGTGTCAAAGACATGAGACCCTCCCTGGTCCAGCTTGCCAGCCGCGTCCAAGAAGGGTCTCATCGAAGGCCAAAGATAGACCAAGCCGGTCTCATCACCCCGCCCAACATCTCACTCCGCCCTCGAATTGTTCGCTGTCATCCCACCGTGGCACATGCCCTCGCGCGGGCGTCCCCCCGCTGCGCGCCGACCACGTGAAAAACCCGGTCGGCAGTGCCATTCTGCTCTGGCCCCTGTGAAACGGGCACGCTGGAAGTGTACTCCACGTTTCCCATGGTCGTTATCCGTCACGTGGCGGCTGCAGAAAGCGTCTTGCTTCCTCCAGTCTCCCGCCTCGACCTCCAAATCCCCCCTTCAAAGAATTCAGGAACAACGCGAATGGCTGCTGGTATGATGCCGCGACGCTGGTCAGGGCCGATCCTGGGAGTCATCTGATCCACGGAAAGGCCATCGAGCAACCCGGAGCATCCCATGCGACTTCAACTCTCTGCGCGAGTGATTGTGCTGCTCGTCTGTGCTCTCGGGGGCGCGGCGAGAGTGGCATGCACGGCTGAGCCGGATTCCGGATTCGTTGCCGCCAGGCAGGCGTTCTTGAAGGAGATGAAGAAGAAGTCGCCGACCGCGCGGGCGGAGGCGATTGCCGCCTTCGCCAAGTACCCAATCTCGGAGACGGCGGAAACTCTGCTGAAGCGGGGCTTGGGGGATCTCGATCCCACCGTGCGCGTCGCCACTCGGAAGGCACTGCGTGAAATCGGTCAGGATCCCAAGTCGGTGAAATCCCTGATCGAGGAATTCAAACGCTACGTCAAGAAACAGGCGAACGAAGAGGTTCTCTCCGGTCTGTTGGGCGGGATGATCGCGACGACGGACGAGGCGCGACAGGCCGAAGTCCTGAAGACACTGGAGGAATACCTCGCCGGCCCCAGGGCGAATCTGATCGTGCCGATGAGCCTGATTGACGACTTGGCGGAGCAGGGTGGCGTCGACTCGGTCAACTCCATCAAGCTGCTGACCAGAGTCAAACCGTTTGAAACTCAGTTCGGATATCGTCGCTGCGTCGTTCAGGCGATGTCGAAGATCCGTGAGTCGGCGGCCATCGGGTTCTTGGTGGAAATGCTGCCCGGTGCCAAGGGACTCGTTCAAGCCGAGATCATTCAACACCTGTCTCAGACCACGAAGCAGAAGTTCAAGGACAACGATCGCGATTGGTCGCTCTGGTGGAAGGACAATCAGTCCGCGTTCCAGTTTCCTCCGGCACAAGCGGCTGCCGACGATCCGGTCGACAACAATCAAACCACCTACTACGGGATTCCGCTCTGCGCCAAACGAGTGGTGTTTGTACTCGACACGTCGGGAAGCATGCGCGGCCAACCTTTGGAGGCCGCGAAAATGGCGCTGTTGAAGACTGTCGAATCGCTGCCCGAGGCGGTCAACTTCGACATCGTGATGTTCGACAAGACAGCCACCGTCTGGCAACCGCGCCTGGTGCCGGCGACATTGCCGCTCAAACAGATGGCCGCCCAGACCGTGATCGCCCGCGGAATGCAGGTCGGCACCGCGTCGCACGCGGCACTGAACGCCGCCTTCAACCTGGACCCCGAAGTCATCTACTTCCTGTCCGACGGGGAACCGACGGATGGCCAGCCGGTGCAGATCGTTGAGGCCATGTCCGAGCGCAACCGGACCCGCCGGATCACGATCCACACCATCGGCGTCGTCACCCAGCGCGGCGGTGGAGCGGGACTGACCTTCTTCATGAAGCCGCTCGCCGAGCACAACTGGGGCTTGTTCCGGCTGGTTGAGCAGTAGGGAGAAGTGGGTAGTGGGTAGTGGGCAGGAAGACGGTGCGACTGCGACTTCAGCGTTGCCCCTGCGCGAGCCCCACTGCTGACGGCCGCAGACTTCCGCAAGCCATCGCATCCGGCAACAATGTGCCGCCGTCTCTTTTCCCCGCGATCCACTGTCCACTACCCACTTTCCCCCGAGGTCATTCATGTCGCGCGCAATGGTCTGTCTGGCGGTCGCAGTTTCGGCGTGGTTGCTGGCCGACGACTCCTTCGCGGCCGATGCGCCGGTCGCGGCGAAGCCGTCCGTTCGCAAGCCGTTCGGAATCGAAAAACGCGAGCTGTGGACGACCGGCAACATTCAGGGGACGCCGGAACCTCCCGACCGCTTCACGACGCAGGACGCCTTTCCCAAGCTCAAGTTCTTCGAGCCGCTGTCGGTGGGAGCCGTTCCCGGCAGCAACCGATTTGGCGTCGCCACGCGGCCGGGCAAAATCCACCTCTTCGACAATCGTCCGGATGTCAGCACGTCGGACCTGATCTTGGATCTGAAGCAGACCGCGTACGGAATCGTCTTTCATCCGCAGTTCGCCACGAACGGACAGTTCTTCGTCACCTACATCCTGAATCCCGGCACGACCGAGGAAAAAGGCAGCCGCCTGTCACGCTTCGAACTGCGTGACGGTGCGTCTGCGGACGCGACGCTCAAGACGGAGAAGATCATTCTGGAGTGGCCCTCCGGGGGTCACAACGGCGGCTGCATGCGCTTCGGTCCAGAAGGCTATCTCTATCTTTCCACGGGTGACGGCAGCGGCATCGCGGATGGACTGGAGACCGGTCAGAACATCAACGATCTGTTGGGGGCCATCCTGCGGATCAATGTCGATCGCGCCGACGGGTCGCGACCGTATTCGATCCCGAAAGACAACCCGTTTGCAGGACGAACCGATGCGCGCGGCGAGATCTGGTCGTTCGGCCATCGACAAGTTTGGAAGTTCAGCTTCGATGAACAGCAGCGGCTGTGGGCGGGTGAAGTCGGACAGGATCTGTGGGAAATGATCTACCTCATCCAGCGCGGCGGGAACTACGGCTGGAGTGTCAACGAAGGCCAGCACCCGTTCCGTCCCGAGCGACCCAAGGGCCCCGGCAAATTTCAGCAGCCGATCATCGAGCACCCTCACAGCGACTTCCGCTCGATCACGGGAGGCTACGTCTACCGGTCGGACCGACTCGCTGAACTGAAGGGAAGCTACATCTACGGCGACTACGACACCGGCAAGCTCTGGTCCCTGAAGTACGACGGCGGAAAGGTCACGACGCACCAGCAACTCGCCGACACACAGATCCGCATCGTCGAATTCGCCCAGGATGCGGCGGGCGAAGTGTATCTGGTCGACTTCGCCGGCGGCGGACTGCATCGGATCGTCGCCGCGCCGCCCGTCATCACGACGAAACCGTTTCCCCGCCAGCTCAGCGAGACCGGCCTGTTCGCCTCGACGAAAGATCATCAACTCGCCAAGGGGTTGATCCCCTACTCGGTGAATTCCCCGCTGTGGTCGGACCATGCCGAGAAGGACCGGCTGATCGCGCTGCCCGGTGATTCGCAGATCGAATTCGACACCGTGGTTTATCCGCACGGACCGACGTATCCGGATCTCGGCTGGCGCTTTCCCGATGGGACCGTGCTGGTGAAGACGTTCTCGATCGACACCGAAGCGGGCAACCCCGCCAGCCGAAAACGGCTGGAAACCCGCCTGCTGCAATACCGCAAGATGCCAGGCAACGATGATGAATACGGTGCCCAATACTGGTACGGCTATACATACGTTTGGAACGACCAGCAGACAGACGCCGAGCTGCTCGGAGCCCAGGGATTGGATCGCAAGCTGACGATCAAGGATGCCAAAGCCCCCGGCGGATCACGCGAACAGACGTGGCATTTCCCCAGCCGGGCCGAATGCACGCTGTGCCACACGATGGCGGCGAAGTACGTCCTCGGCGTGACGACGCTGCAGATGAACAAGGACCACGACTACGGCGGCGTGGTCGCCAACCAGCTCGCCACACTCGAACACTTGGGTGTCTTCAAGAACAAGCTCCCGCAGCCCACCGCCGAGTTGCCGCG
>JAYTIB010000459.1:0-4659 GCA_043732205.1 Schlesneria sp.
ACCAACGTTGGTTCGCGGAGCGAACCACGACAATTAATTCTGCGCCGATCCTTAGGTGCTCCGCAGATGACGATTACCCAAATACGAGCACGATGCGCAAGCGAGTGTGCCTGAAAACTCACTCGCTTGCGCCGCGTGCTTGTATGCCTGTTCCTGCCGCTCGCCTTAAGAGACCCTGTGGGACGGGCACGAGTACACGTCCCATGCATGCCGTCTCCTTCAGGCTCAGTGCCCTTCGGGGCCTTCGCCCATCTGCTGGGCCATGTAATGCTGGATGCCGATCTTCGAGATCAGATCGATCTGCATTTCGAGCCAGTCGACGTGCTCTTCCGATTGCACCAGGATTCGTTCCAGCATTTCGCGGCTGCCGCCGTCGACTTCGTCGAGGCAAACCTGAATGGCGGCGTTGTAGGCGTGGACGCCGTTGGTTTCGAGCACCAGATCATTCTGTAATTGCTCTTCGACCGTGGTGCCGACGCGAATGACGTCGTACCGGGCGATCTCCGGAACGCCTTCCAGGAAGATGATGCGGTCGATCAGCATTTCGGCGTGCTTCATCTCGCCGATCGATTCGTGGTAGTGCTTGTCGGCCAGCTTGTTCAGACCCCAGTTGCGGCACATCTTGGCCTGCACGAAGTACTGATTGATGGCGGTCAGCTCGATGGTCAACCCGGCGTTGAGGACATCGATGACTTTTTGTTTGCCTTGCATGAGGGGACTCGCTTTCAGAAAAACGTCGAACGGGTGAGGGCGAATTGTAGGAACGGCGGCGCGCGACTTCCACGATGTCGAGCCGCGGTTCGCAGATTTTCCGCCGATTGAAACAGAGTCTCGACGGATCACCATCGTGCAGTGACATTCAGTCGCGACAGGGACGCTGATGAGGTCGCATTGCAAACGCGACACGTCAGCGGTTGTGAGTCCTTGTGGCGTGGGTTTCAACCCACGCAAGATGTCGTACCGCGTCGGCTAAAGCCAACGCTACAACTTGTGACGGACCGCCATTGAACTGGAAGATTCGCACGCCCTCAGCGATCAGGCGCGCGGCACTTCGCTCATCAACCCCAGCACGTTGTCATCCAAGTCCTTGAAGAACGCCATCCACAGGTCGTGGTCTCCCACGGTGGCGATCCTTCGTGGCGGCGATGTGAACACGACACCCGCTTGCGACAGCGCGTCGAACATCTGCTGGATGTCAGCCACACCGTAATAGATGATCGATGCCGGATGGTGGAATTCGGGCGATTCGGATTCGGCGAGCATCAGCCGGATCCCCCCGCAGTTGAAGAACCCCATCCGGGGGACTTCAAACAGGAATTCCATTCCCAGGACGTCTCGATAGAACGCGATCGCGCGCTTGGCATCGCGAACGTTGACGGCGATCTGGCCGATGCGGGACAGCTTGACCACGCGGGAGTCTCTCCGGGGCGGAAATCTCTCAGGGCTTGTGAATCTTTGTGGCGTGGGTTTCAACCCACGCCAGATGTCGTACCGCGTCGGCTAAAGCCAACGCGACATCTTGTGGCGGAGTGCCGTTGAACTTGAAAGATTCACACGCGCTCAGGGCTTCGGTGCCGCCGGGGCTTCCACGACAACCAGCTTGTGGTTTTCCACGTCGTACTGGTACAGCTTGCCACCAGGCAGGACGGGCAACTGGATGTTGTTCGGCTTGATGATCTTGTCCATGAACTCGTCGAGATCCTTGGGATAACGATCCTCGGTGGCATGGAACAAATTGACGGCGTGCTCGATGTGCGATTTCGAAATCTTCTCCAGCATCGGTCCGTACGCCGATGTCCCCGAGGTGATGGGATCGGTGGCGTGGATCTTGGAATCGCTGACCGTGGCGCCCGCTTTCGGATCGAACTCGCCGATGTTCTGCGTCTTCTTGCCGATGATGCTGTCGGGCGACTTCTTGGTCTGCTCTTCGATCGATTTCATGCCACATCCGGCGGCGGCCAGGATCAGAATCGCAGCGGTCAGTTTGGTCATGGGGAGTTCCTTGAAGCGGGAGAGATTGACACGTGCAGTGTGCGCAGTGCCTTGTCCGCGAAGTTGTCGAGCTCATGTCGCCGCGTCAGCGTACTGAGCGCCCGCCGGATTCGCCAGACAGCCTCCAAGTCTTCACGTCGTGAACAGCCGTTCGGCCAATGCCGGCCAGTTGCGATAGTCCGCCACGATCACGTCCGCCCCGGCTTGAATCAGTCGCGTCCGTTTCCATTCCTCGACCCGGCCGCTGCGGTGTTCCTCGTCCGTCGCGCATCCGATGGCGATGCCGCCGAGTTGCTTGATGTTCTCAGTTTCGACGAACCCGTCCCCGAATCCCAGCAATTGCGCTCCGCGGCAGCCGGTGTCGACCAGCGCCTGTTGCATGACCGCCAGCTTCGAGAAGACCCGCGGATCCTCGCCCGGTCCGAAGATCCGATCGTCGAAAAAGTGATCGATCCCCAGCAGGGCGGCTTCGTGCCGCACGTCCGTCTCAGCCGTCCCGCTGGCCAGCGTCAGTTGCATCCCGCGCGAGATCAAGTCATTCAGCATCGACCGCGTACCGGGGACGAGCAAATCTTCCGTCGTCACGTCTCCCGCCCGCAAGGCCTTGATTCGACGGCCCGTCTTCTCGTGCAGCGCTTCGAGAAACCGCTGCGTGTAGACGGCGGCGGACTCCGGCTGGCCACCCCGCTGCCGGGCCTCGTGGACAAGATGGTCCATCTGATAGATGGTCGGCCGACCGGTCAGATTCAGGACAAAATCGGTGATGTGCGCGACCAACTCGGCATCGGATTCGGTTGTTCCAGGAAGCGGTTGCAGAACGTTCATCATCAGGTCCACCATGATCTCGACCCACCCGGCACGGATCAGGCTGAGGGTGCCGTCGAAATCCAGCACGGCCACCCGAGGACGCTCATCAGGACGGACCGGACGGATGTATTCGGGCATGGGAGTGGAGGCTGGAGTCGGAAGGCTGGAGGCTGGAGAAGACGGGACTCTACTTCCTACAGCCCCCGGTCTCCAGCCTCCAGCCTCGCCAATGCCGTTATCAATTGTGCCGACTGAAAAGTGCCGCCATGATCGCTGTCATTGCCGCCAGAGCGGCGCGCTGTGATCCGTCGTTCGTCCATATTTCCGCCTGTTTTCGCCGAGGTTCCCGCCATGAAATCGATTCGTGTTGCCACCTGCCAGTTTTCCGTCGAAGGCCGTGTCGATCACAACCTCCGCTGGGTCTTGAAACAGATTGCCGAGGCGGCCGAACAGCGGGCGGATGTCGTCCACTTCTCAGAATGCGCGCTGTCCGGTTACGCCGGTGTGGACTTGCCCGGCATTGCCGACTTGAACTGGGATCAACTGACCGCGGCCACGCACGACCTGATGGCTGCGGCGAAGCGGCACAAGGTCTGGGTTCTGCTCGGTTCCACGCACCGCTTGGATGAACACCACAAACCGCACAACTGCGTGTACGTCATCAACCCCAAGGGACAGATCGCCGACCGCTACGACAAACGATTCTGCACGGGGGAAGCGGGGAAGAAGCTGACGCTCGACCTGTGCCACTACTCGCCCGGCGACCGCTTCGTCACGTTCAAGGTGAAGGGGATCACCTGCGGAGTGGCGATCTGTTACGACTACCGCTTCCCCGAGTTGTTTCGCGGCTACAAGCAATTGGGCGTCGAGGTGCTGTTTCAGTCGTTCCACAACGCCCGCAAGACGGTCGCGGTGGACCCCCAGTACAACATTTGGAAGACGATCGTCCCGGCAACGATGCAGTGCCGGGCCGCGGAGAACCACTTCTGGGTCAGCGCGAACAACAGCACCGCGCGGCCCTCCTGCTGGGGCAGCTTCGCAGTCAAACCCGACGGCGAAATCGTCGGCCGCCTGCCGCGCCATCAAGCCGGAGTCTTGATGACCGAAATGAATCTCGACCCCGCCTGCTTCGACGCCCCGGCCCCCTGGCGATCCTCGGCCATGAACGGCCAGTTGCACAGCGGACAGGTTGTGGATCATCCCCGATCACGCGATACAACGTCGGTGTGATCCTTCGGTTTGTGCGTCGTGTTCGGCACGGGTGCAGACGTTCAATGGTGGTAGCCATGTTGCGGAGCGACCGTCTTTCGAAAGGGCTGCAACCAAAATCCCAACGCGGTGTCGAGCCCCCGCACTCCCAAAGTTCGCGGATTTCCGCTGATCATGCTGAATTTCTCTTGGTCGAGCGTCCCATCCCGTTTGTAGAGTGTTGTCCGTGGATGATGGTCGTGGATTTCATGGACTTGGGGAGTGCGGTGGCTCGACACCGCTTTGGAATTTTCGGGCGCAGCCCTTTCGGATGGCGGTCGTTCAGGCCGGTCTGCCATTCCAAAGGGCTGCGCCAAAAATTCCAAAGCTCCGTCAAGCCGGAGCACTCCCAAAGTAGGCGGAGCACTCCCAAACAAGCCGGAGCACTCCCCAAGCGCCTTTGGGAGTGCTGTGGCTCGACACCGCTTTGGAATTTTCGGGCGCAGCCCTTTGGAACCGCGACAAGTGATCACGCTCGTGGCGAACGTGGCTACGACGACAACCCCAATTCTCAAGCGCGATAGAGCACTTGGTGGACCCGCAAAGGAATCTCAACAGGTGAGCCGGGCGGCGTCAGCCCCCGGACTCTTCATCGACGGAGTCCAGGGGCTG
>JAYTIB010000460.1:0-1691 GCA_043732205.1 Schlesneria sp.
CTTGACGATGGCATTGAGCGTCTTGCCGCCACCGAGTCGCTGCAACGTCATCATCCACAGAGTCAACATCGTGGTGTAGACCGTGGCGGGGCCGTGCGGGAGTTATTGTCAAATGTTGTGGACGGGTTGAGTTGAAGAAGGCGGTGTGCTTGGGGAGAAATTGGAGTTGCACGACATCCCATTTCTGTCCCAGGAGCACACCACCATGTCAGAAGTTATCGAGACGTTGAATGATTTGCTTGTGTCCGAGGTCTTGGAGCCAAGCTTCGGGAAGGATTTGTTGACCGAGGTTTTGCGGAAGGGGGCTCGCGAGTTGTTGGCTCTGGCGATTGATCAAGAAGTTCGGGAATGGATCGAGCAGCGAGTGCGAGTTGTCGACGAGCAGGGTCGGCGGCAAGTGGTTCGCAACGGGCACTTGCCGGAGCGGACCATTCAAACCGGTATCGGGCCGGTCGAGGTGCGTCAGCCGCGCGTGCATGATCGGCGAGCGAAGGACGCACGCGAAGTCTTCTCGTCCAAGATTCTGCCGCCGTACTTGCGAAAGACGAAATCGCTGGAGGAGCTGATTCCGTGGCTGTACCTCAAGGGAATCAGCACGGGGGATTTTCAAGAGGCGTTGCAGGCGTTGGTTGGTCCCGATTGTCCGGGGTTGTCGGCCAACACGATCACGCGCTTGAAGTCGGTCTGGCAGGAGGAATACGACGTCTGGTCGAAGCGGTCGTTGGTTGGCAAGGAGTACGTCTACGTCTGGGCTGACGGCATTTATTCGAACGTGCGATTGTCAGACGACAAGGTCTGTTTGCTGGTGTTGATCGGCGTCACGAAGGAAGGCCAGAAGGAATTGTTGGCGGTCTGGGACGGAACTCGCGAGAGTGAACTCTCGTGGCTGGAGGTCATTCGCGATCTCAAGCGACGCGGCCTGGCAATCGCACCGAAGCTGGCGATCGGCGATGGCGCCTTGGGCTTCTGGGCCGCTCTGCGAAAAGAATGGCCGAGCACTCGCGAACAACGCTGCTGGGTTCACAAGACCGCCAACGTGTTGAACGAATTGCCCAAAGCGTTGCAACCGAAAGCCAAGGCTCGGCTGCACGACATCTGGATGGCCGCGACTCGCGCGGAGGCGACCAAAGCGTTTGACGCCTTCTTGGAGGATTACTCCGCGAAGTATCCGAAAGCGACCGACTGCTTAAAAAAGGACCGCGACGTGCTGCTGACCTTCTACGACTTCCCCGCCGAACACTGGCGACACATCCGCACCACGAACCCGATCGAATCGACGTTCGCCACGATTCGCCTGCGTCACCGCCGCACCAAAGGCAACGGCTCGCGAGCCGCGACTTTGACGATGCTCTTCAAACTCGCCGAGTCCGCCGCCCAACACTGGCGAACCCTCAACGCAGCCGAGCTACTGATCGAAGTCGCCAAAGATACCAAATTCCAAGACGGCCAAATCCTCACCCAAGTCGCCGCCTGACTCACGACCTCGTCCACAACATTTGACAATATCTCATTGTGGCACCTCAAACTGCGATTGATTCCTATTTGGACGCAGTCGTGAACGACCGGATTGATCCTCCAGGACCACATTACGGCATCATCAACAGGATGCTTGCTATCTGTGCCGATATTCGCGACGACGCCCGACTTGAGACGGTGTGTGAAGGACTCGTTTCCTACGCTGAATCGGGTGA
>JAYTIB010000461.1:0-4656 GCA_043732205.1 Schlesneria sp.
TGCCGACGTAGCGCGGGTCGCTGAAGTAGATCCGTCCCGACGGATGAATCACCAGATCGTTCGGGGCGTTGAACCGCTTCCCTTCGAACTTGTCGACGATGACCTTCATGCGGCCGTCGGCAGTCACTTCGCACAAGGCGCGCAGTCCGATGTTCGCGCCGCACGCGGCCAGCAGCCGACCCTTGGAATCGAAGAACAACCCGTTGCTTTGTCCGCTGTCGGCGACATGCACCGTGGTCTTTCCGGTGGCCGGGTCGAACTTCATGATCCGACCCGAATTCTTGGCCTCGATGGCGATGTCGCTGAAGTAGACCAGGCCCTCCTTCGAGACCGCCACGCCCTCAGTGAACTCCCCCTCGTTCCAGAGCCGTTCCAGCTTTGCGCCGGGCGGGAGAATGGACGAGTCCCCGGTCGGCGGTGTGTCGGCCGCGCATGCCGGCGAGATCATCGAAACGCCCATCACGAAAACTCCGAGCCAGCGCACCATTGACGCCATGTCAGCCCCTTGTTGGAAAGAGTGTTCTGCGGTTGCGATCCGTTCCGTGCCACGCCGAAGTGACCGCGACGGCAGCATAGCCCGGATCATTCATGATGAACCACGAAATACTCGAAAGACACGAAAGTGAAGAGAGTTGCGATTCGAGCATCTAAAGACATCGCCTGTCGTGCCAATGCTGTCAGTTGGGACCAGGACTCTTGTCCCTTCTTCCCTTTCGTGTTTTTCGAGTATTTCGTGGTGAATAATCCGGGATAGCTGCCACCAACCGCCGGCAACAACCGCCCGCGCCGACATCATTCCCGCACCCCAAATTCCAGCCGTTTTGCGAGATTTCACGGGCTGCGGCCTGTCCCGGCCGGAATCCGGGGCGGCTGATGGCTGACCGGCGTCGATTCTGGTAAAAACCGCCTTGGAGACTGCGGCGTTTCGGACCGGAGAGAGTTTCGGCCGACGAACTCGACCGCCATTCATGGAAACTGTGGGAAGGAATGTCTGCGATGACAGTGGCGATCACCGCCGTGAGTGCCCGGGAAATCCTGGACAGCCGCGGCAATCCGACCGTTGAGGTCGATGTGGAATTGGAAGACGGCACGATCGGCCGTGCTGCCGTTCCGAGCGGGGCCAGCACCGGGGCTCACGAAGCGTGCGAACTGCGGGATGGCGAAAAAGGACGATACCTCGGCAAGGGTGTCCGCAAGGCCGTCGAAAACGTCAACGAACACCTGGCCGATGCCATCATCGATCTGAACGTCACCGACCAGTCGGCCATCGACAAGGCGATGATCGAGGCCGACGGCACCCCGAATAAGTCGCGCCTCGGCGCGAACGCGATCCTCGCCTGCTCGCTGGCCTGTGCCCACGCGGCCGCGCGGGTCAGCTTCCTGCCGCTGTTCCGCTACCTCGGCGGTGTCGGTGCGAACACGCTGCCCGTTCCGCTGATGAACATCATCAACGGGGGAGCCCACGCCAACAACGGCATCGATCTGCAAGAGTTCATGATCGTCCCCGTCGGCTTCACCAACTTCAGCGACGGCCTGCGGGCCGGAGTGGAAACGTTCCATCACCTGAAGAAGGTGCTGGGTGACATGGGAATGAGCACCGCCGTCGGAGACGAAGGGGGGTTCGCCCCGAACCTGGAAACCAATGAATCGGCGATCCAAGTCATCCTGAAGGCGATCGAAAAGGCCGGCTACAAACCGGGTGAACAGATCAAGCTGGCCTTGGACTGCGCGTCGACCGAGTTCTTCGATGCGAAGACCGGCCTGTACGAGATGGACGGCAAGAAGGTCAGCGGGGCCGAGTTGGTCGGGATCTGGCAGACCTGGTCCGAGAAGTATCCAATCTGCTCCATCGAAGACGGCTGCGCCGAAGACGATTGGACCACTTGGAAGTCGCTGACCGACGCGATCGGTTCCAAGGTGCAACTCGTCGGCGACGATCTGTTCGTCACCAACACCACGCGGTTGAAGCGCGGGATCGACGAGGGGATCGCCAACAGCATCCTCGTCAAGGTAAACCAGATCGGCTCGCTGACCGAAACGGTCGACGCCGTGCAGACGGCCTACCGCGCCGGCTACACCGCCGTGATGAGTCATCGTTCCGGCGAAACCGAAGACACCACGATCGCCGACCTGGCCGTCGCGCTGAATACCGGACAGATCAAAACCGGTTCGGCCAGCCGGACCGACCGCATCTGCAAATACAACCAGTTGCTCCGCATCGAGGAACTGCTGGGAAGCGAAGCCCGCTACGGCGGGTCACTGTAACGAAATCCCGTGACCCGGCTGCGTTCCCCGCATCCGGGTCACTTGCTTGGGCGAACGGCAGATGAAAGCTCACCCACAGACAAGCACGATGCGCAAGCGAGTGTGTCTGAGCGCAAGCGAGTGTGCCTGAAAGCTCACTCGCTTGCGCCGCGTGCTTGTCAGCCTATTCCTGCCGCCCGCCTGATTGGCGTCTGATGATTGTTCTGCGCGGGAGACATCCGACCCGCGTGGCTGCCGATGAGATCATCCGGCAGATTGACCTCTGGAAAGCTGCCGATGACTTCGTCGCTGATCACGACCCAGGCCGAATTCGATGACCTTTGCCTGCACATGCGCGAGGCGAAGCTGGTGGCGTTTGACACCGAGTTCGTCTCGGAATTCACGTACCGCCCCGAACTGTGCCTGCTGCAATTCGCGACCGCCGAACGCTGCGTGGCCGTCGATCCGTATGAGATCCAGGACATGAGCGCCTGGTGGGAACTGATGGCGGACGACAAGACGACCATCATCATCCACGGGGGGCGCGAAGAGGTCCGGTTCTGCCTGACGTACGCCAAGGCGCCGCCCCGCAAGTTGTGGGACGTTCAGGTTGCCGAAGGACTGCGGTCGCGCAGTTTTCCGCTGGGCTACGAGGCCCTGGTCAAACGAATCCTCAACCGAACCGCGCATGGTCGCGAAACCCGCACCGACTGGCGCCGGCGACCGCTGACCGAGAACCAGATCGACTACGCCGTCGACGACGTCAAGCATGTGTTGGAGATCTACGACATCCAGAAGAAGTCGCTTACCAAGCTGAAGCGGCAGGCGTGGGCTCAGGCGGAAATGCAGCGGATGATCGACGAAGTCTCCGCCGAACGAGGCCCGGAAAGTTGGCAGCGGCTGCCTGGGATTCACCGTCTGTCGGCGCGCGAATTGGCCGTGGTCCGCGAAGTCTACCGCTGGCGCGAAGCGGAAGCCGCCGCCAAAGACCGGCCGATGCGGAAGATCCTGCGGGACGACTTGGTCCTGGAAATCGCCAAGCGCCGCCCCACCAGCGAGGCCGATCTGCTGGCCGTGCGCGACATGAACCGCCCCGAGTACAAGAAGGCCGCCGCGGCGATGCTGGCCTGTGTCACGGAGGGACTGGCTGTTCCCAAGAACCAACTCCCCGTGCTGCCCAAGACACTCGACGAAGAGAAGTCGCACGATGAACAGGTGGTCGGCCAGTTGTTGGGGATGGCCCTGGCCAACCGGTGTGCCGAACTGAATGTCGCGATGGGCCTGATCGGCAAGACGGCCGACCTGCGACACCTCGTCCGCTGGCACGCCTATGGCGAACGGGAAGGAGACCCGCCGCGTCTCACTCAGGGTTGGCGGGCCGAAGTCTGCGGCGACCTGCTGACCGACGTCCTCAACGGCAAGATCTCGCTCCGCGTGGCCGACCCGCAATCCGACCATCCGCTCGTCTTCGAACGGCGCGAAGAAGACACGAAGAAGGATGACGGCTGATGCGCACGTGACGACCACGGGCTGTCGGCTTCCGTAGGACGTGTATTCCTTGTGCGTCTTCTGCTCCGCTGTGTTCTTTTTGTTGGCGGTCAATTCACGTCCGGCCGGTCAGAAGAACACGGCCCACGAGACGCTCGACCGGCGGCTTCTGCCGGTTCAAGAACCACCCGCTCGGTGCCGGTTGCCGGTGTGTTCAGAACCATCCAGTTCGATCTGTCCGCATATCGAAGTCGCAGATACGATCGTGACGGTTGCGGGAACTTTGCGGAGCGAGATTGAAGATTCGCCGGGATCCGGCCGAATCATTTAGTCGAAGCGGTTCGCACTGGTTTTGGACGATGTTCCAGCGCGACCGGCTGCTTCCCGGAATGGATTCCGGGGGCGCGATCAGAGATTCACGGAGAGAGCCATGGACAGGCGACGGTTTCTGAGCGGGGTGGGTCGGTTGGCATTGTGCGGGTGCGTGGCCCAAACGATCGGCTGCGCTCGCGGTCGGCAGACGGCCCACGTGCTGAACGACACCGATCGAAACATGGTCGGCAGTCACACCGCTGGTGCCGAGACGTGGGAACCGCTCATCCACGAGTCGGTTTCGAAACTGCTCGGCCGTCAATTCACTGATGTGAAAACCGTTTCCCACGACGGCACGCCGTGCAAGAAACGCATTTGCTTCGTCGGCTTGGAAAACAAGAGCATCGAAGAACTGGGCGATTTCGGCGAGCAGATCTACGAAAAGATCGATACGTCAATCAACGAGTCCGAGGTGTTCGAAGTCATCAACCGCCGCTTCGTGCAATCCGGTCTGCGCCAATGCGGACTGCGACCCGATGACCTGTTTGTGCCGAGCAACCAGCGTCAATTCACCGCGTCGATGGAGAAGCTCGAACAGCCGTTCGATTACCT
>JAYTIB010000462.1:0-4655 GCA_043732205.1 Schlesneria sp.
CCCAGGGTCTGGCTGCCGCTGTCGAATCTGGATGATTCGCAGCGGGCGGCGGTGGATCGGGCGTTGTCGGCCGAAGACGTCGCGATCATTCACGGACCGCCC
This sequence comes from Schlesneria sp., assembly GCA_043732205.1. Taxonomy (GTDB): domain Bacteria; phylum Planctomycetota; class Planctomycetia; order Planctomycetales; family Planctomycetaceae; genus Schlesneria. The sequence goes on from JAYTIB010000462.1 coordinate 103, forward strand.
GGCACGGGCAAGACGACCACGGTCGTGGAATTGATCCGACAGGCGATCGTGCGAGGAGAACGCGTGCTGGCCTGCGCTCCCAGCAATCTGGCGGTGGACAACATGCTCGAACGGTTGCTGGCGGCGGGTGAGCGGGCCTTGCGGATCGGCCATCCCGCGCGCGTGCTGCCGGCCCTGCGCGAGCACACGCTGGATGTGCAAGTCGAATCGCATCCCACGTTGAAGCTGGCCCGCGAATGGACGAAGGAAGCCTTCGCGCTGCGCCGCCAGGCGGGCAAGTACACGCGGGCCGCTCCCGCACCCGGCGCGCGACGGGATCTGCGCGCGGAAGCCAGAAAACTGCTGGACGATGCGCGGCGCATGGAATCGAGCCTCGTCACGCAACTGCTCGACTCGGCCAGCGTCATCTGCGCCACGCTGACGGGACTCAACGACGACCTGTTGGGGGACCGCGAATTCGATCTGGTCGTGATCGACGAGGCGGCTCAGTCCACGGAGCCGTGCTGTTGGATTCCGCTGCTGCGTTGTCGCCGCGTGGTCTTGGCGGGCGACCACTGTCAGTTGCCGCCGACCGTGGTGTCGACCGAAGCGCGGCGCGACGGTTTTCATGTCAGCCTGATGGAACGGCTGATGGAGCGTTGGGGCGGAACGATTTCGCCACGGCTGACCAGGCAATACCGCATGCACGAGCAGATCATGCGGTTCTCATCCGCCGAGTTCTACGAGTCGTCGCTGATCGCCGCGGAATCCGTCCGCGAACACCTTCTGGCCGATCTGCCTGATGTGACCGCGAGTCCCCTGACACAGACGCCGCTGCGATTCTTCGACACCGCCGGATCAGGCTGCGATGAGCAGTCGGAAGAGCAGGGCACCAGCCTGCAGAATCCGGGTGAGGCCGCGTTCGTGGCTCGTCAGGTCGAGGAGTTGATTGCCGCGGGAGTGGCACCGACCGATGTGGCCGTGATCACACCGTACGCGGCTCAAGCCCGCCTGCTGCGAGACCTGATCGACGCGCCGGGCGTCGAGGTCGACACGGTCGACGGCTTCCAGGGACGCGAGAAGGAAGCGGTCGTGATCTCACTGGTCCGGTCCAACACCAAGGGCGAACTCGGCTTTCTGACGGACACCCGCCGCATGAACGTGGCACTGACGCGCGCACGCCGCAAGCTGATCGTCTTCGGCGACAGCAGCACTCTCGCCAATCACGAGTTCTACCTGCGACTGCTGGAGTTCTTCGAACGCGAAGACGTATATGGAACGGTATGGGAGTTGGGCGGCTGATGTGTCAATGCGTCTTGTTGCACAGCGGCGAATCTGCGGCGCGCCAGACACGAAGCGACGACTCAAGTCGGCCACCCAGCCAAAGGTGGCGCGTCAGCAGCGGGCTTGAAAGCAATCATGTGTCAGTGCCAGGAAACGGATAAGGATCAGACATTCCCTTTCACGGAGACTGACAGAGGGACGCGACATTGACGAAGAAAGCCGGCGAGTTGGCGATGCATCACAAGTCGTTGGCGACCACCAAGGGCGAATCGAGGTGCTTGACGGCATCCAACGGGCAACTGATTGCCGCCGTGCGTTCGTGGTAGCTCGCGTCGGCTGCCGGTACACTTCCGACGTCGAATCGCCCCGTTCCGAAGTTGTTCGCCTTGTTGATGTCTGTCGTTCTGAGGCAAACCCGCTCGATTGTGGCTGTGGTTCGTGAGGGTTCACCGTCTCGGTGCGCGTGGAAAGTTCTGCCGAGATGCCTGTTGAAGCCAAGCCGCTGTTTCGTCCCGACGTGCTGCGGCCACATCTGGTGGCATTCGCTTGGCCGAAGAATCTGGCCGAGACCAAAGCTGCGCTGGCTCGTTGGGCGGACCTGTTTTCGACCGGCCGGGCGGACAAGTTCAAAGAGCAGGAATTGCTGCCCGACTTTCTGAAGGATGTCTTCTGCGACGCGCTCGGCTACACGCGACTGGCTGACAGCGCGGCGCGGTTCACCATCTCGCGTGAGAAGCACGTCCAAGTTGACGGCAAGTTCGCCGATGCCGTGCTGGGGAACTTTCGGCCGTCTCACGAAGAGTTCATCGTCGCGTTGGAAGGGAAGGGACCGCTTGACCCGCTCGACCGGCCGTTCGCCGGGCGGAAGATGTCGGCGGTCGATCAGGGCTATCGGTACGCCATCAACCTGCCGTGCGACTGGATCATCGTCACGTCGATGCGTCAGACGCGGCTCTACTTCAAGGGGGCGGACCAGTACACCTACGAACGGTTCGACACGGAGCGGCTCGCCACCGATGACGCCCTCTTGAAGCGGTTCCTGTTTCTGTTGGGAGCCGAACGAGTCGTTCCCGAGACCGGTCGCTGTCATCTGTTCGGGCTGCTCACGTCGTCGGAGAAAGTCGGCAAGGAACTGACGAAAGAGTTCTACTTCCGCTACGCCGAGATGCGGCAGAACGCTTTCGAGCATCTCTGCGGCGAGAACCCGAACTCGTCGCGGAATGACTTGTTGAGCGCCACGCAAAAGCTGCTCGACCGGATTCTGTTCTGTGCGTTCTGCGAAGATCGTGGCCTGTTGCCCGCCGACACGATTCAACGCGCCTACGAACATCGCGACCCGTACCATCCCCGGCCGATCTGGGACAACTTTCGCGGGCTGTTTCGGTCCATCGACACGGGCAACGCCGGGTTGAACATCCCCGCGTACAACGGCGGGTTGTTCGCCTACGATGCGGGACTCGACGACCTCAAGGTGACGGACGGGGTTTGCCACTACTTCCGCGAACTGAGCGTGTACGACTACCGACCCGCCAGCACAATCTCGGCGGAAGCGGATGAGGCGGCCGGTCAGTTGATCGACGTGGACATTCTCGGCCACATTTTCGAGCAGTCGATCACCGACTTGGAGCGGCTGCGGAACGAATTGGAAGGCCGCGTCGAACCGCTTGCGCGGGACAAGCTCACGACGCGGCGGAAGAAAGAGGGAGCGTTCTACACGCCCGCGTTCATCACGCGGTACATCGTCGAACAGGCGCTCGGCAGCGTGTTGCGAGACCGGTTTGAGCAACTGCGGCAGGCTCACGCAGCGAAGGCCAAGGCGAAGGCGGCTTGACCGGCTGAACCGGCACGCGGTACGATTAGCCGAAGTTGGGTTGAAAGCATAAAGGGGAATTGGGGAACAGAATGGCACTTCAGCTCTTTCCGGACATGGACGACGATCAGCCGAAATCGAGCAAATCTACGGAAGATCGGTGCGGGACGATAATCATCGGCGATGCTCGAACTGAACTCGCGAGGCTGGGTTCCGGGATCTTTCAGTGCTGTATCACGAGCCCACCCTACTGGGGTCTGCGTGACTACGGTATTGACGGGCAGATCGGAGCTGAGGCAAAGCTTGATGACTACATTGGCGATTTGGTTTCGGTTTTCGCGGAAGTGCGACGGTCACTGTCTGATGACGGAACGCTGTGGCTAAACATCGGCGACAGCTATACGAGCGGCGGCCGAACGTGGCGCGATGCGGACAAGAAGAATCCGGCGCGCGGAATGGACTATCGAGCGCCCACACCAGAAGGGTTAAAGCCAAAGGACTTGATCGGCGTCCCGTGGAAGGTTGCCTTCGCCCTGCAGGCGGATGGGTGGTATCTGCGTTCGGACATCATTTGGCACAAGAACAACGGACTCCCCGAATCCGTCAAAGATCGGCCGTCTCGTGTTCATGAATACGTCTTTCTCCTCTCGAAGTCGGAACATTATTCGTATGCGCACGAGGAGGTGAAGGAAGCTGCCGTCAACGGTCGCAAGCGGAACTGTCGATCCGTTTGGACAATCAACACAGAACCGTTCAATGGAGCACATTTCGCCACGTTTCCACGGGAACTTGTGACACGCTGTTTGCTCGCGGGTTCCAAAGCAGGATCTGTGGTGCTCGATCCATTTTTTGGTTCGGGAACGGTTGGTGAAGTCTGTCAGGAATTTGGGCGACGATTTGTCGGGATCGAACTGAACCCCGAGTATGTTGAACTCGCCGAGCGCCGCCTCAAATGGCACGGTTAGAATTCCCACGTCGCATGAACAACGCACAAGTCTTTTCGCAAGTTCCTGATCTGGAGCTTTCGCTCTGTCCCACCATCAAAGTACAGCTTGAATCTCACTGTGCCGTCCTTGCCAGTTACGGTGCAATAACCGGGCTTTGGCAATTGCTTGCTGCCGATCATCATTTTGAGGACGCCGTTTCGCGATTCGAGCAGTAATCGCTTGGGTATCTCGACGAGTTCGTAGAAATGGCGCACCGAACCTGGTTCAGTGGGTTCCAGCATGAAATAGCGAAGCTGCAAGATGCGATCGTAGGCGGAAAGATGACGCAAGAACTGGTCTCGTAGCCCCAGCAAGTCGATTTCGTTCTCCCATTTGCCTTTTCCAAGTTCCATGAACTTGGAAACATGAAGTACTTTGGGCCTTATTTTTCTGTCGCCTTGCGTCTTGAGCGACCACTTGACTCCGTCAACCGTCAAGTCGTGACCGGGGTTGCAACGGCTGGGTCGTATCGCGTCACGTCCCAAGGCTCTGTA
>JAYTIB010000463.1:0-1689 GCA_043732205.1 Schlesneria sp.
GACTCTGTTCAGAAGGGGGAATCGAACACGGCGGGCCGATTGTAGGGATGCGCCAGTCAAACGTCATGCGACGCGCGGGTCGGCCTGGCCGTTAGGCGAGCCGCAACTCGAAACATGCCTCGCCACCGAGTTCACCTCGGTGGTTCAACGGCTTTTGCACTACTCGCGTACGTCAGCGAATCCAGTAGTGCAAAAGCCGTCGAGCCACCGGGGCAAGCCCGGTGGCGGGGAAATTACCTCCTGCCGCTCGTGCTAATGACCGACGCGGGTCGACGCGTCATCGGCACGAACTGCCGACGAACTCGCCGCGCCGGCGCGATCCACTGCCGACAAACTCTGACGCACTTCACCAGCCGTCACAATCGGATCAGTCGGCGCGGCTTGTTCAACCGGCACAGGCAGACCGTCCGCCGCGATTCTTGGCGGCTGCAAGCCGTGCGGATCGTAGGGAAGGTTCCTGATCTGCCGATAAGAACCGTTGATTGGGTTGTACGAACTGCGCGCGGGATGAGGATGATTCGGCGGCGCGCCTTGTGGACCAACTTCGGAAAGACGCTATGAAATCGCCATTCGGATGGTGCGTGATCGCGGTCGGGCTGCTGACGTCTGGCACGGCGGTGGCCGTCGCCCAGAGCGACGTCGCGGGAGATGGCTATCAACTGAGTGAGCCGTTTGCCGGCTCCGAACCGGATGCCGGATTTCGGGTCCAGGCCGACGCGCTGTTGTGGTCCCGCACCAACTCGGGCAACAGCGGAGCAATCATCGGCGGGCCGGAATCGTTCTCGCTCGGCGGACTGTCCAACGGCTATGTCGGCGGATACCGGATCGGTGCCGCGTGGCTGATCGACCCCAACTACGAAGTCGAGGGCGTTTGGACTTGGTTCTCCAACTGGTCGGCCAACAGCGGCGGCACACTGTCCAGGGCGGTCAGCTTCAACGATGGTCAGGCCAGTCTGCTGGTGGATCCGTCCGGCAACGCCAACTTCATCAACAGGGGAACCTTCTTTCGACCCGTCTACGAGGCCGCGATCGATCCGCTGGCGAATCCCGCCATCCAGAACTACGCCTTTCTGAATGGCGGCTCGACCTACACGCTGCACTCGACCAGCACGCTGTACGACGTTCAAGCCAACATCAAGACGCGGCGTTCGGCCGAGCAATGGTTCTCGTACGGGGTCGGCTACCGCAACATCCGCCTGACCGAAGGAACGACGGCCGGCGTGAGCGGTGTGTTCGGGACGAACGACATTCCCGGTGGCGGCAACACCTTCAACATCCTCACCAACGATGCGTTGACGGCGCATGGATTGTCACTGGTCAGCGGTGCCGCGGATGGTTGGACGAACAACAATCCCGGCAACGCCACGACGCTCTCGCTGCTGTGGAACGGAACGACCACCAATCAACTCAACGGCATCCAGGGGACCGTTGACGCCTCGCTGTTCGAGCGCGGTTTCTTCACGCTGGAAGGTGTGCTGCGCACGGGGCTGTTCTACAACCGCATGACCGGCACCGTCCGCGAAGTTTACGCGGGGGGCGGTGCGGACGATTCCGTCTACGGACGGACCTTCACCGACCAGAGGGATGCGGTGTCGTTCGCCAGCAACATCGGGCTGAACGGCGTCTTCCGGTTGAGCGACCGCGTCCTGTTCCGCACCGGCTACGAAGCGATGTTCCTGACGAACGCCG
>JAYTIB010000464.1:0-11855 GCA_043732205.1 Schlesneria sp.
CTTTTTCATGCCGCACAGTCTCGACTTGAGCGTTTGTGAGCGATGTCGTGCGGCATGAAAAAGACTCCCGACCCCTTCTCGGATAGCCTCACAGACGACGGACTCGAACGACTCCATCCCGACTGCGGGTGCCGGCCGTCCCGCGGGACATCAGACTCTTTCCGACTATTCAACAGTATCGGGACGCGACCGTAACGAACTTGACGGCTTTGCCGCCCTGCAGGCGACGCCGCGGAGATCGTGCGGCAAGAACTGCCGAAGCGGTCGCTGTGTTTTGGTGTCGGACGAGGCCCGCGCGGATCGCATGGCACGGCAGAACGATGGGGGCAGAACGATTTGGACCGAATCATGACGATCAACGATGATGTCATCACTCACATCCTCGGGTGCCTCGGAGTGTCCCTCATTGTTGTTCTCCGAATCGTTCTGCCCCCATCGTTCTGCACTGCGAGCACGGCGCGAACGAAGCCGCGGTGTTCAGTGCATTGCCAACATCAATCCGATGACTGCGGCGATCACTGCGGCAATCGCGATCAGAACGATGAGGGGCGCGGACAGCGGGCGGGCCGCTTTGGCGGGCTGGCGGGAGGAACCGTTGTCGGCATCTTCCAGGCGCAGGCGAACGGCATTGCCGATCGTCAGCACGTCGCCGGTGACGATCTGACGCCGGTTGACCGGCTTGCCGTTGACCCGCGTCCCGTTGCGACTCTTGAGGTCGGTGATCCACCACGTCCCTTCGAAGTGCAGTTCACAGTGCCGGCTGGAAATGGAAGCCTCGGGAATCTGCAGGTCGCTGCCGTCGGCGCGACCGATCAGGATGAGTTCCTTGACCAGTGGAATGGCCGGGCCGCCGCCGACGGGAACGAGAACCTGGCCCCGATGCAGCGGACGAAACTCGGCGGGTGTCCCGTCACGGTCCGCGGTGGATTGATGATCGATGACCGTTGGCTCGGCCTGTGGACCGGCCGGTTCCGTGGTGGCTCCCTCTCCCGACAGACGCGGCGATTTCCCGCCGCCGAATGTCGACTGACTTCCCGTTGTCCGGGGGACGGAACTGAGGTTCGTCAGCCGCGTGGTCGAACTCGCCGAACCCGCGGCGGTCGGCCGGCTCTTGTGCAACTCGGCCACGCGGTCCAGCGCGTTGCGGGTTCTCTCGGCCAGAATCTCCGGAAAATCGAAGGAGACCGGTTTGGGCTTCGACCACGGGGCGAGAGCATTCGCCACAGCCTCTGCCGACGCGAAGCGATCCGCCGGCCGCTTGGCGAGCATCTTCGCCACGATATCCGCGACGTCCTGGGGAATGTCCGGCACGAATTCGCGCACCGACCGCGGGGCCTGTGTTTGATGGGCTTTGATGACGTCGTTCGGATTCCGCAACGGGAACGGCGTGTCGCCGATCAGCGCGGCGTACAACGTACATCCCAGTCCGTAGACATCCGACCGGGCATCCGCGGTCAGACTGTCCTGCGCCTGCTCCGGCGCCATGAACGCGGGGGTTCCAATGCACTCGTGACCGAAGATCATGGCGATCGAGAATTCGTCGCCAGCCTCGCCTTCCCGCATCATCGCCAACCCGAAGTCGAGCAGCTTGACGTGGCCATGCCGGTCAATCAGCAGATTCTGGGGCTTCACGTCGCGATGGACCCAGCCACGCTGATGGGCGTGATGCAGGCCCAACGCGGTCTGGCGGGCGAAGTCACACGCCAGCCCCCACGGGAGCCGTTTTCTTCGCAGCAACAGCTCCAGCAGACTGGGGCCTTCGACGAAATCCAGAATCATGTACAGCATGCCACCCGCGGAACCGGTGGCCTTGGTCCGCACGATGTGGGGATGATCGAGCACCAGTCCCGCACGCGCCTCCTGCTGGAACCGGGCCACCATGCCGCGGTCTTCCTTGAGCCGGTCGAGCAGGACTTTCAGGGCCACGACCTCGCCCGCCGTCGGATCGTCGGCGCGGTACACCCAGCCCATGCCACCCGCGCCGAGCAGATCGAGAACGCGGTACTGATCGAAGAAGAACCCGCGCGAACGGCCTTCCAGCAATCGATCGGACTGGTACTGCGTCAACAGACCGCGGCGCACCAGCAACGCCGCCACCTCGGCATCCGCGATGACTCCGCGTTGTTGCAGTTCCCGCGCGACCGACGCGGCGCGTTCCGGCGAGAGCAGACCGCTCTTCGCGAGTTGCCGCCAGAATGCTCCAGCAATGATCGGGGTCTGCATCGTGAGCCCAACGCCAAATGACCGGGGAGAAGGAGACGCTTGTCGACGGGGAAGTATGGCCCGCAGATTCCACGACGACAAGAAGGTTCCCGCCGCTCACACGCGGTGGCCATGACCACGTGCCGTGGCGATCGAGCCGGTGGATCGACAGCGAATCCTCAATCCAGCGACCCCACCGAGCTTGCCTCATTCGTATCGACACAACTTTTGGGCCGCGTGCGATTCCAGGCCAGGTGCGAATGCCACCTGCGCTCAGGCCGATTTCCGCCCGCGTCCCATTCGCTGTCTCCCTAAATTCGCTGTCGATCTCTCCGTCAGGACGAAGAGGCGACAGCGAATTGAAGGAGACAGCGAATGTCAGAAGCGGAGACGCACTCCAAGGGACAAGCATTTAACAGGGACTCGATCGTCGAGTTGTGTCGAGACCAATGAGCTTGTCTCGGTGGCTCGCGTGATGATTTTAACGACAGGAACGATTGTCCCACGGACCTGTGCAAGGAATGGTCTCGGCCGGGTATTCAGGCAGTAGTGGTGATACCGCGCGCTGCCGATACACAGCGATAGTTCGATGTCGTTCGTTGTCTGATGTCCGGGTGTCTTCAGGATTGAATCCACCCCAGGGCGTCACTTGCAGGCAACCGGTGGCAGCTTCAGGGAGGAACGTGATGGCCGTCATGCTCGGTTCGCGGACTCGATCTCTGGTCTATGCCGTTCTCGGTTGTCTGACGCTGGCCGGACCGTGCCCCGCCCAGGTGGCACCCGCGGCTTTGCCCGCCGCCCCTCCCGCCGTGTTGCCGAACGGTCAGGCTGTTCCCCAGGGTGAGTTCGTCAACCGCGTGATCAAGGATGCGACGGGCGACCACAAGTATGTGGTGTTTGTTCCCGCCAATTACACGGTCGATAAGAAGTGGCCGGTGATCATGTACCTGCACGGAGCCTGCAATCGCGGTTCCGACGGCCGTTCCCAGTTGGTGTCGGGATTGGCGCCGGCGCTCCGGTTGCGGAAGGCCGACTATCCCTTCCTGGTGGTGTTTCCCCAGTGTGAGGACACACAAAGCCGCGTGCTGGGCGGATGGATCGATCAACGTGAGAATGCGGAACGGGCCCTGAAAATCCTGGATGCCGTGGAGCGGGACTACAGCGTCGACACGAAGCGCGAGTGTCTGGTGGGACTGTCGATGGGTGGTTCGGGGGCGTTCGACATGGCAGCCCGGACGCCCCGGCGGTGGGCGGCCCTCGTGCCGGTCAGCGCGACGGCCAACACGGCGGATGCCCCGCAGGTGATCGGAATTCCGACGTGGGTCTTTCATGCGACCAGCGATCCGTTGGTGACCAACCACAGCGTGCGGGAGATGGTGGCTGCCATCAACGCGGCGGGCGGGCGGGCGTACTTTTCCGAGGTGGCCACGCACGGACATGACCTGAGCAACGTGGTGTTCACGCAACCGGCATTGACCGAATGGCTGCTTGATCCCAGCCAAGAACCGAAACGGAATCTGACTTGGACGGAACCGAAGGGCTACTCGAACGGGCTCGAGTTGGAGGTGCCGTTTGTGCCGGGGGCCGAGATGGCCCGCGCGACCCGCCTGCGCATCGGCAAGGACGTGCTCGATGCGCTGTGCCATTCCGCCCCTGAAAAGCTGGCCACCAAACCGATGTCGGGCCATGTCGGCGGCATCCATCAGACCACCACGGTGGGTGGCTTCCTGCCGGTCGACGTCTCGTTGTCGGGTCTGCACTATCAGGGATTCGTCGAACGGATCCGAGTCATCCCCAAGGCTCCGAACCGGCTGATCCTGCAGGCCGGATTGCGGAATCTCACCATGACCGTTTCCAACTCTCAATTGAGCGGCAAGCTGCTGCTGTCCGCAACCGCCGGGCCGATGCACGTCGTGATCGGGCATCGCGAACCGGTCTGGCTGACCGTGGAACTGCGGCCCCACGTCGAGAACCGCCGCCTCCATCTCAATCTGGCCGCGATGGACTTTCAGATTCCGGCGAACAACTGGTATGTGACGGAGCCGTCGAACGTGAGTGTTCGCGGAATGCCGTTCCTGAACGGCAAGGTTTCCGACGGACTGGTCGACGGAATCTACTCGCGCAAGGGGGAATTTGAACGCCAGGTGCTGAACAGTGTGCCGGGACTCGTGCAGAACCTCGAAACCAGGATCAATGACCTGATCCTTTCCAAGACCACCAGCATCGGGCAGATCACGATGCCGATCTGGCAACCGCGCATCAGGACGTTCCCTGAAGAGGTGACGATCGACGACGACGGGATCACGCTCGTTCAGGGAGTGGTGCTGTGCGCGTTGGGCAGCGTTCCCAAAGATTTCAAGATGCGGAAGTACGCGGCCCTGGTTGCGTTCCCGCCGGCAACCAAGACCGGCGTGGAGATCGACATCGCCGAAACGGTGGTTCCCGCGTGGAGTGAACTGATCGTGGCCGGACGGGTCAACCGCTTCAACGTGCATGACTTCGCGCCGAAGGAGTATCACGCGCTCGCCGACCGCGAATACCTGCAGGAGATCATCCCCGATCTGAAGAAGTTCGGCGATGAGCTGGAGATGAACGTCGACTTTCAGTTGCGTGATCCGATTCACCTGTTGGATCCCGCCCCCTCCGACGTTCCACAACTGCTGGAACAGGCGCCGGGCAATCCCCTGACGCTGTCGCTGTCATCCGTCCCCCTGCACGTCGCGATGCGGAAGAAGGGTGAGTCAACGTGGACTCCCGTGGGCGAACTCGACCTGCGGATCGACAAGGACTATGCCCCCCACATGCGGAAGCCGGACTTCGTGCGCCGCGGCCCGACGTTCACGGGCGTGAATGGGGCGTTCCGAATCACCTCCAAGTGGACGTTCGCGCCGGGTTACGAGGCGGAGAACATGGATGTCGATGAGAACCGGTTGGTGGCCAGTGTGTTGAAGGCGCGTGAGGCGGCTCAATTGGTGGAGGGCGGCAAGCCCGACTCGATGCAGGATGTCGTGCTGAACGGCGTGCCATTGCGATTGGATTTGCTGGACTGGAGAAACAAGCACCTGGTCATCCAGTTTCAATTGCCGGGAGTGCTGTTGACCAACGATTCCAACGAATCCCTCACGTATGAAATTCGGGGCCCCCACACCGATTGGAGCAAGCCGCGCACGCTGGCACCGGGGGAATTCGACGAATACCGCGTCCCGTACCCGCTGACCTGGCGCCGCCGCGGCGCGACGGAAACGCAGTTCTATACGCTGCCGCTGGGCAAGGAGATTTCGTTCCGCACAGATCCCAAGCCGGGCATGGTGCTGGTCAAACACGCGGAAGAGCTGCAGGACGCGCAGCTCGTCCCGCGATGACGTGACAGGTATCGATCACGAACATCCGGATGGCCGCGACCGCCGCGTTGAAGTTGCGGCGTGCGGCACTTGGCAGGAAATGGTCGACCCGTAGGACGGATTTCCAATCCGTCCGTTGTTGACGGACGGATTGGAAATCCGTCCCACGGCATTGGTCGTTGAGTTCCTGCGGACTGCCCCAAGGGTCGGCGCGTCAACATCTGTCGTCTTTCGCTCCGCGAAAGAACGTTCTTTCGCGGAGCGAAAGACGACAATCGCGACCGTCATTCCAGAGCCGATCCTATAGACGCCTGACGTGGAAACAGGCCGCTCGCTCACGCGGGTTCCACGTGCGGCTCCGGGTACGGTTCCGCGTGCGGTTCCGCGGCGGGTTCACTGCGGGCGACGCAGGCGGCGATGGCCAGATCGCCGGTCACGTTCACCACCGTGCGGCACATGTCGAGGATGCGGTCGACACCGAGGATGATCCCGATCGCCGCGCCGGGAACTCCGACTGATTGCATCACGACCACGATCAGCGGCAACGAACCGCCGGGGACGCCCGCCGTGCCGACTCCCGCCAGGATCGCCATCAGCACCACCGTGAACTGCTGGCCGGCCGTCAGGTCGACTCCCATCACCTGCGCGAGGAACAGCACCACGACCCCCTCGTACAGCGCCGTGCCGTTCTGATTGCCGGTCGCACCGACGGTCAGCACAAAGTTCGAGACCCGTGTCGGCAGCTTGAGTTGGTCCTGCGCGACTTCGATCGCCGTCGGCAGTGTTGCGCTGGACGATGACGTTCCGAACGCGACGAGCATCGCTTCGGACACGTCGCGGAAGAACGACCACGGCGAGCGGCGCGCGAAGACCAGGACCACGATCGAATAGACGACGAATAGTTGCAGCGACAAACCCAGCAGCGCCGTGATTACGAACCAGAACAGCGTTTGGAGAATGCTGATTCCCAACTGAGCCGACAGCGCGAACACCAGGCAACCGGCACCGACCGGCGCGAGCTTCATCGCAAAGGTGATCACCGCCATCGAGATGGCGTACAGGCCCCGCAGGCATGCGACAAACGTCTGTGTTTCCTCGGGCCGCGACGTTATCGCGACGCCGCAAATCAGCGAGAACACCATCACGGCCAGCATGCCGTTCCCCTTGGAGCTCCCGTCGACGGCACCGACCATTTCTTGCAGCGGATTCTCCGGCAGCAGATTCACCAGCACGTCGCGCACGGGCTTGGCCTCCTTCGCGCGATCCATGTTCTTGGAGGCGTCGGCCGCATAGTCGTCGAGTAGCTTCTGACGCTGCTCGGGCGTCAGCGAGTTGCCGGGTTTGAATCCGTTCACCAGTCCGACCCCGATCAGCACCGCCGCGGTCGACAGGATGGCGGTGAACCCGAGCGTCTTCAGACCCATCCGCCCGAGCTTGCGGACATCGCCGATCTCGACCACCGCCAGCGTCAGCGCGGAAAACACCATCGGCACCACGACCATGAACATCAGCCGCAGAAACACATCGCCCACGGGCCGGACCCAATAGATCGCACTGTCGAGCCAGCCGAGGCGGCCGTTCGAATCCGTGTCCGACAGGAGGTGTTCGAAGAGTCCGTCCACCTTGTCGTTGGCATTCAGGTCATACCATTGCCCCTTCTCGCAGACCCCCAGGCCGTTGGCGAGCAAACCGAGCGAGACTCCGACCACGAGCCCGATCAGGATCTTGGTGTGCAGCGGCATGCCACGGCGAACTGCGGTGTCCTCGGAATGTGCCGTCATGAGAGCCCTTCGGGGAAATGAGCCGGGTGAAATTCAGCGCGGCGGCAGTCTAACCACCACGCCAACGCACTGCACGGTCGCTGGATGAACATCAGGGCCATCAGCTTTTCCGATGTAGGGTGGGACAAGCTCGCTTCGAGCGCCGGCCCACCATCGCGAAGACGCCGGTCATGATGGTGGGCCGGCGCGGCGAAGCGCCGCTGGTCCCACCCTACGGATGCTCCAGAAGCAATAGGGCGATGGCCCTGCGAGGGACAGGTGACTCGGTTGACTTCGGTCCGGGGATGCGTGAGAAGGCTCTGACCGCCGCAAATCGTGGAACCTGTGTCGTGAGGAGTTTCCAGCATGATGACGATCAAAGATGTGCTGAATCAGTTTCGCGTTTCTCCGGACGAGAAGTTCAAGCTGCGCGATCACGAGTGCGGGTGGGAGGGGGACACGAAGCTGCCCGAAGAAGAACGTCGCCTCACCGCCTCCCAACTGTTGGAAAAGAACATCGAAGACCTGTCGGACGCCCAGGGACTGCTGTATGCGGCCGATTCGTGGTCCGTGCTCGTCATCCTGCAGGCGATGGACGCCGCCGGCAAGGACGGGACCATCAAGCACGTGCTGTCGGGCGTCAATCCGCAGGGGGTGCAGGTCGTCAGCTTCAATCGTCCGTCGCTCGAGGAATGGGATCACGATTTCCTCTGGCGCTGCGTCAAGGTGCTGCCGGAGCGGGGTCGCATCGGCATCTTCAACCGGTCGTACTACGAGGAAGTGTTGACGGTCAAAGTCCATCCCGAACTCGTCGCCCATCAGCGCATCCCGGACGCCGATCCGGCGCGGAACAAGTTCTGGAAGAACCGGTACGAAAGCATCAACGACTTCGAGCGGCACCTGAGCCGCAACGGCACGCGGGTGGTGAAGTTCTTTTTGAACGTCTCGCGCGACGAACAAAAGCGGCGGCAACTGGAGCGGATCAACGACCCGAAGAAGAACTGGAAATTCGAGGCCGGAGATCTGGTCGAACGGGCGCACTGGGACCAGTACATGGACGCGTTCGAATCGATGATGCGGGAAACAAGCACCAGGCAGGCCCCCTGGTATGTGATCCCCGCCGACAAGAAATGGGTCTGCCGCTCATTGGTGGCCGCCATCCTGGCCCACGAGATCCGGCAGTTGGATCTGAAGTACCCGACGCTCACCGAGGAACAACTCCAAGTCCTGGCCCAATGCAAGCTGCAGTTGGAGTCCGAGGACGCGGTGTGAGCGATCGGAAATAATCGCCGTGGGGTCGGGAGCCCGTTGTGCGAAGCAGCGGTCAACCGCAGACGCGTTCACGCGACTCACTTCACATCGGCAGCGAGATCGACGACCGGGATCGAGTACCCGCGCGAGACGACAGGCTGCCGCTGCTGTTCGGCCAGCCAGCGCGTGGCGTTCTCGACGATCGCCAGCGGTTCCGGCTGCTTGAAGACGTCGAACGTTTCGTGGCCGGGACGGAAGTAGAAGACGCGGCCGAGGCCGATCTTCCAGACCGCCCCGCTGCGGAAATGCTCGCCCGCGTCCCAGCGCTCCTCGAAGATCACTTCATCCGGAGCCGGCACGTGGAAGTGCTCGTCGTACATTTCCGTGTGAGGGATATCGAACGCCGCCGGCAGCCCCTTCGCGATTGGATGATTGGGGAGCAGCGTCCGAACGTGACTCGGTTTGCCATCGCCACGATACGCCGGGAAGACACAGCTCGGCAGTTTGACCTTGAGCAGGATCGAGCCATCCGCCTGCTCGATCTGCTCGACCGACGGCGTCACGGGATCATCGCGCTTGGGAACCGAATAGCGTTCGGGCCGGATCGCCTCGACCTTCACGGTCTTCCGCTGTGCGGGCGTCAATTTCGCGAGCGCATCGGTGATCGACCGCTCGTTCATCGCCTCGATAAACGGTGTCGACCAGTGCGCGGAATGGAGCGCGATCAGCGACAGCTTCCCCTGCTTGATCCGTTCGACCAGCTTCTGCCCGGTCTCCCACTTGATGTCCCGCTGGCGAACGTGTCCCCACCAGATCAGCACGTCGCACTGATCCAGCGTCTGATTGGAAAGCCCCTGCTCCGGATCGTTCTGACCGACACTCGTCACCACAAATCCCGGCCGCGAATTCAGGTAATCGGCAATCGCGTTGCCAAGAAAGTTCTCATACACCTGCTTCTGCGACGGCTGCTGTTCATCCCAGACGACCACGCGGATGGGAGCGTCTGCGGCGTGTCCGAACGAGGCAAGTGACAGAGTCAATAGTATGCCGAAGAGTCGAATTGCGCGGCGCATGGAGAGTTCCCGGCAAGTCAAATGGAACGAACGTCAGCGATGAGGTAGAAACGGAACGTGACCTTCCCGTTCGTTAGGGTGACATTCAAGTCACCCGTTGAACTGCGAGCCGCATCCATTCTCGCGCATGCCGTGTTCATTCGACGGCTTCGGCGGGGAACGGTTGGTCCGTGGCTTGCGGGAGCGGATCAAGTCGTGCGGTTATTCCATGGCGGAGATCGTCAAGGTCCGTATGGTATCGCCGATGGATCGACCAACGGTCGCGGAAGATAAATGCCTTGAATTCGATGAACGGGTGGACGCAACACTCAGAGATCGGTGCATCTTTTAGGATCTCTTCCATCTCCACCAAGCACGCCAGCCCGCGCGGCAAATCAAAGAAGCGGTAGCAGTCATGTCGTCCTTTCTGATCGATTCGAGCCTGGTACTGCTTAATTTCGCTCCCGGTTCGCGAACGGAAAACACGTGCCCGGTTTTCCGGGAGCCGATCCCACCGGCGGACCGCTTCGTCCACGGTAGCGTAGAAATGTGGGTCCGTGATCGCCAAGTCCAGATCGGAGCCTGGTCCAAACCGCTTCCAAACTTTCCTCTTCTCCCGATTGGGCGAAATGCTGAACCCAATCTTCGTGCTCCCCCGAAACAGGAAATGATGTGGGTGGATGCCCATCCGTTCAGACAAGTAATCAACGAACTTGCCATATTGGGTGTACGTTGGAAACCCCATTGGAGTTCCCGGAAGCAGCCAATGGTTGATCAGCCCATCCGGATCTTCAAAGGCCCGCTGCTGGAGTTCGCGAGGGGTGATGAGGATGTGTCCGTGTTCGTCAAACGTCATGTTGTTCAACTGGAGCCTCGGCAGGGCTGACACAGACTAGCGGCTGATTGTAATGCCCACTCGCATCGAACAGGGGATCGTTGAACTGAAACCGAACCCTACGATGGCACATTGGGCACTTGAATACGTCTCCGCTCACCGGAGTGTAAGTGAGCCGCGCGATTTCGTTGTTGCAGTACGGGCACGGATCGATATCGCGGAACTCGCAGTTGGGACAGACGGTGACCAATTCGGGCGAGATGTTGCCACAGTTCACACACTCGGTTCCGGCTGCGTCCTCGACAACGTCCACCCTGGCCCGATCGGCGTGTCCAAAGTCCCGCAACACTCGCTGAATCTCAGGCAATAGATTCGTGGCAAACTCAAAATACGCATTGCGATCAGCGTCCCGATGTGTCCCGTGTGCCGGGCTGTCCGGGTCGATCTCGACCGGCGAATGCGTGTAGAGATCCCGACGCACTCGAGCCGCCCACCGGAGGTCGTCCGCGGGATCTTGCGGGTTGTGTGTTACGACGACTCGAACTCGCTGCATGGCCGCTTCTCCTGGTCAGTGTTTCCGTCACTTGGATCATACGATCCGGTCTGGAGTAACACCAACGCTTGTGTGCCGAGACAAATCCAATCTTGCTCAGATCTCAAATGCACACTCATGCCTACCGTCATTTCACCAGCTTCTTGAATTTGATCCGGTGCGGTTGGTCGGCTTCCGCTCCCATGCGCTGCTTGCGGACCACTTCGTAGCTCTCGAAGTTGCCCTCGTGCCAGTAGGCTTCGCTGTCACCCTCGAAGGCGAGGATGTGCGTGGCGACGCGGTCGAGGAACCAGCGGTCGTGGCTGATGACCACCGCGCAGCCGCTGAAGCTGAGCAGCCCGTCTTCCAGCGAACGGAGTGTGTCGATGTCCAGGTCGTTGGTCGGTTCATCGAGCAGCAACAGGTTGCCGCCGACGGTCAGCGTCTTGGCCAGCAGCAGGCGGTTGCGTTCACCACCCGACAGGAACTTGACCGGCTTCTGCTGGTCGGCCCCTTTGAAGTTGAACTTGCCGCAGTAGGCGCGGCTGTTGATCCGGACGTTGCCGTACAGCAGGTTGTCGTTGCCCCCCGAGATGTTGTCGTAGACCGACTTCTCGCCGTCGAGCGTTTCGCGGTTCTGTTCGACGTACGCGATCTTGACCGTCTCGCCGACGACGACCGTTCCCGCATCGGGCTTTTCGATCCCCATGATCAGTTTGAACATCGTCGTCTTGCCGGCGCCGTTGGGACCGATCACCCCGACGATCCCGGCCGGCGGCAGGCGGAACGTGAGGTTGTCGAACAGCAGGTTGTCGCCAAACGACTTGGCCACCTTGTCGAACACGACGACGGTGTCGCCCAGGCGCGGGCCGGGCGGAATCC
>JAYTIB010000465.1:0-1680 GCA_043732205.1 Schlesneria sp.
CGTGGTTCGCTCCGCGAACCAACGTTGGTTCGCGGAGCGAACCACGACAATCTGCGACAGTAATTTCTGCGCCGATCCTAAGTCGCAAACACGATGTGCGGTTGCAGCCGCTGTGTCCCGGCCTCGATCCGGGCGACGCCGATCAGTGACTGGTTGATGTCGATCAGCGCGACTTCGGTGCCGGCATCCGCTGAAGAAAGCGGGCCGATTGCGATTGTTCGCCCCTGACGCAGTGCCTGGATTTCGTCTCCGTCAACGACCCGGCGCGGAAGTTCGGCGATCGCCCGCAGCGGCGGTTGGATCGCGAGGCTCAACCGCGATGCGTCCAAGCCGTCAAAGCGGATGGCGTTATCGAGCACGAAGGGGCCGACGGCCAACCGGCGCAGTGAAGTCATCAGGGCTCCGCAACCCAGAATCTCTCCCAGATCGCGACCGATGGACCTCACGTACGTCCCCGATCCGCAGTCGATCTCCAATTCGAAGTCCGGTGGTTCAAACCGTGTGACCCGCAGCGAGTGGACCTCAACAGGGCGGGCCTGTAATTCCACCGACTGGCCGCGCCGGGCCAGCGCATACGCGCGCTGACCATCGACGTGAACGGCCGAGTATTGCGGTGGCACCTGCGAGATGCTTCCAACGAACCGCCCGGCGGCTTCAGTCAGCATGGTCTCGGTGATCCCCGTCCAGTTGCCACCCTCGGTGATCCGGCCCTCGACGTCGTCGGTATCGCTCCGCTGCCCCAAACGGAACCGGCCGACGTACCGCTTGCGCCCCTGTTGAATGTACGAGATCAGCCGGGTCGCCGGGCCAACGGCAATCACGAGCACTCCGGTTGCCAATGGATCAAGCGTCCCCGCATGCCCGGCCTTCGCGGGCCGGACGATGGCCGCGACCTTATCCACAATGTCACGCGACGTGAATCCAGCCGGCTTGTCGACAGCCACCACCCCACACCAATCCATGGCATCCCCAAGTTGACGTGTTGAGTACCGGACATCCGCGCCCGGCACTCAACGCTGAAGGCAAACCGCACCAACACGGGGCGATGAAAGGTTGAATCGAATGCAAATGCCAGATGTTCCCGTCGGGCGGGAATGTCAGGGCCGGACTCGCATGACACGCGACCGGCCCAGAAATAACTTTCACATTGTCGCCTTTCGCTCGGCGAAAGGACGCCCTTTCGCGGAGCGAAAGGCGACAGTTGTTGATGCACCGGTCCTTACGGTCTGGGCACGTCCGCGTCTGCGGCCGGCGGTTTGCTGCGGGCTAGGAATCCATCGGCCACGAAGAGGACCGGGTCTCCCAAAATCAGGTTGTACACCCGGGCATCACGATCCGTCACCGACACTTCACGCACCGCCACATCGCGCCGCTTGAGTCCGTCCCACGTGTGAATCCGGTCGCCGGCTTGCAACGCGCCGGCGGCTCGCAGTTCGCCACCGGCGAGCGACAGCGGCTGCGTGGCTGTGGTGATGAGAATGCCTCCGTCGGTTCGCACTTCGATCAGCCGGTTCCTGGTGACGAACACCGACGAGACCTTCGCTTGACCAACGACGCCCTCCGCATTGACCGTGGTCACCACATCACCGGCGGCAACGCGCTCGACCGGCTTGGTTCCGCCCGGAACCGCGATCTTGGTCCCCGCCGGAAAGCACCCCGGATGGCAGGGCTCGGGCGGCG
>JAYTIB010000466.1:0-11818 GCA_043732205.1 Schlesneria sp.
CCGTCTGCGGTCAAAGTGAAGATCGTCCGCTCTGACAGTTTCGTGAACTTGGCCACGTCGCGGGCCAGCCAAAGTTCTTCCACGCTCGGGGTCGGGTCAGTCATGGGCCTGCCCTCCCTTCGTTGGCGCGGACGATGCGGCGTCGATCCAATCGAGCAGCCATTGCCCTCGGTAGAGAATCGCGCGGCCTTGTCGCGAAAACCGCAGTCGATGTTCTCGGCGGGCGCGGGCCAGTGTGGCGGATGTCAGCCCGAGAATCAGGCAGGCGTCGCCGTTGTGGTAGATGCCCTCGGGGTCGATCCGGGGCGGGACGAGACTCGTCATTCGGTTCGCTTCCTTTCGTTCGCGTGTGTTGCGGAACGAGAGCGAACCTAAACCCGCTGTCGGCGGTTGTCCGAGCTTGTCTGCGGTTGTCGGTTAGTGTCCGTCAGTCGCGGAAGGCAAACTCCCCACCCGGCCAACGCTCGGGGAGTTGGCGGTCAAACGCGGTTTCGAGAAACGGACGGACGCGACTGTACTTCCATTGATGAGCCTTCCCGCCACCCCCTTCGATGTCGGGTTCACAGAGCTTGCCGTGTTTGTATCGTCGTTCCATCGTTTTCTTGCTGACGCGCAGGTAATTGGCCAGCGTGTCGAAAGTGACGTAGCACTCTTGTTCGACCGTCTTCTCACCATGCGACGGATCGGCGGGCGGGGTTGTCGCCGGAGCGGACAGCGCGGCATGGCAGGAAGTCGGCACCGCCACTGGCAACGGTTCCGCATCGTGTTCCAGCGCCTTGGCGATATTCCCCGCCACGCCGTACAGAGTGTGCAGCCCCATGGCGCAGTTGTTGGCGTGATACTCTTGCAACGTCGCCGCTTGCCATCCTGGCTCGCAGCCTGGTGACGGCGGAGCGGGTTCGTCCATCAACCCCGGCACGATCCTGTCGATGATCGGCCCCAGCGTTCCGCAGCAAAGCGCCACTGTTTCTTCAAGTCGCAGGGCTTCGCCGGGATCGGCGTCCCCCGTGTCCCGCAACTGTCTGAACCAATTCAACTGGCCATCCACAGCAGCACGAAGCGACCCGCAATGCCTCCACAAGAGTTCCGCCCGCCGCTTCATCGCGGGATCAACGAGACTTTCAATGTTCTGCGGGATCGGCGGAACGGGATCGGCGGCGACTGACCGCTTGCGGCGCGGCATGGTGGGGACTCCTCATCGTGTTAAGAGACGGGCCGCTCGCCTTGTGTCGCGGGATGAGGGACCGCAACCCCAAGGCGAGCCGATTTCGCCGTACACCCCTTGCAAGATGGTGGACGGACCCGCCGATACTAGACTAACCCGACAGCGCGATCGACAGCGCGATCAGCCTCTCGTTGCCTCCGTCGCCGCCGGTCGAGTCGCCGCTCCATTCGTTGCGATTCGTCGATTCGCCGAATCTCGGCAACCATCTCGATCCGCAGCAGTTCGGCGATTAACCGCTGCCCGCCCTCTGTGCGGTTGGCAATGGCGAGACACCACGGGCCGATCTTCTTGTACGGGGCAAAGTCCCGGCAGATTGTCGACCGGTGGACGCCCAACCGGCGGGCCAGATCGGCTTGCCATCCGCTCGCTGCGGGGTAGCCGACTTCCCTCAACAGCTTCCCGGCTTCGTGTCGTCGCCAATCGGCCGAAGCGGTGCGACGGGCGTTGTACCAGTCTCGCCCCTTCGCCCGCTTGGACACCGTCATGGCGTCGACTGTCTCACTCCAGTCCGTTGCGGACATAATGCGGCACTCCTTTTCGGATTCGTTGCGCGGCGGGACGGTTCCGAATTCGACCGATTTGGTCCCCCTCATCCCGCCCGTCATCACCCCCCCCAACACGGGACTTGGGTTTGACCGGGGGTTTGACAGGAACCCGCCCGGACGAGCCGCTTGTACTCCCGTTGGTACGTTCGGGACTTTTCCGGATCGGCAATCGGCATGATTGAAACTCCCTCACGGCTGGAAATCGCTGGCGTCGATTTTGCCGCGTTCCTGAGCGGTCGGACAGCCCGGCCACCGTCTCGACGGGCCACAGCGTCACAGAAGTCCAGCCAATCCATCGCTGACCACGTTTCCTTGAAGTCCGACCATCTGTTCGGCATGGGCCAGCAGCGCCGCCCGGTCATCCGCAGACAGCATCGGCCACAGTTCCGCCAGCCGGTCCAAACTGGCATCTTCGCCACGGCGCGCGTCGGAATGCGCGTCGTCCGTTTGGCGTTTGACGGTTTCCAGCTTGTTTTCTGCGGGGGTTCTTGCCCTCGTCGGGCAATTCCGCTGAGCCGCAATCCTCCGAAGGGTTGCGGCTTTTCCTTTTCACTTGGCATCCGCAAGTCTCGGGGTCGGTCGTTCCAACTTCAAAAATGGGGCTCTCCGCCACGTTTGTTGACGGTCTGTTCGGTGCGGGTCTCCTGACTCAGCCGAAACGGCTGACGGAAGGTCTCATCTTCTTTTTTCCACACAAATGGCGGAGACCCAAAATTGGCCGAGGCCGCGAGGTGATCATTGCAAGGAACTGGCTCGAAACAACTTTCCGTGAGCGGCAAGGCGCTAGTGGTCCGACAACTTTGTATTGCGGTGTTTTGCTGATTCTGGGACTGAATGGGGGGAGATTGGTCTTGCCTCATTTGAGGGAGAGATGGTCATGGGCACGGATGCCAAGGCGGTGGTGCGGTTGTCGATTGATGAACGGGTGACGCTGGAAAAGTGGTTGCAGGAGCCTCGCGTGGCGAAGGATCGGGTGTTGCGGATCAACATGCTGTTGAAGTCCGACGCGGACGGGCCGAACTGGCCGGACTCGAAGATCGCGGAGGCCTTCGAGGTCAGTACGGACACCGTGGCGCGGCTGCGACACCGGTGTGTGTTCGAGGGATTGGAGCAGGTGATTGACCGACGTCCGCCCTCTACCACGCGGCAACGGCGACTGGACGGAGCCGCCGAAGCCGGGTTGGTGATGCTCGCGTGTTCACAGCCCCCGGAGGGCTGTGCAAAGTGGACGATGCAACTCTTGGCCGACGAATTCGTGAAGCGGGAGATTGTCGAAGAACTCAGCCGCGAAACGGTTCGCCAGACGCTCAACAAAACGAACTCCAGCCGTGGCGCGAGGCGCGGCACGTCATCCCCCCCGAGGCCCACGCCGAGTTCGTCTGTCAGAGGGAAGAAACCCTGAACGTCTCCCACCGCCCCCCCGATCCGACACGCCCCTTGGTCGGCTTGGACGAAGCCAGCAAACAACTCGTCGATCACGCGCGACCGCCGCTGGAAGCGACTCCGGAACACCCGACGAGAATTGCCGACGACGAGTACATTCGCAACGGAACAGCCAACATCTTCCTGCGGTACGCCCCCTTGGAAGGACGCCGAGCAGCGCTCGTGACAGACCAGCGCACCACGATCGACTACGCCCGCGCCCACGCCATTCAGCATCTGGTCGATGTGATGTCCCCCGACGCGGAAAAGATCGTGCTCGTCCAAGACAACCTCAACACTCACAAACCCGTTTCGTTGTACGCGGCCTTCCCCCCCGCAGAAGCTCGCCGCCTGATCGACAAACTGGAAATCCATGACACCCCCAAACAGGGCCGTTGGCTGCGGCTGTTGAATGAACGCGGGGCCGAGATCGAACCGGGAATCCTCGGCCGCCAAGGCCTCGACCGCCGCATCCCAGACCGCGACAAACTCCCGCGTGAAGTCGCAGCCTGGCAGCAGCGCCGCAAGGAATCCCGCGCCAACGTGAACTGGCAATTCACCACGGCCGACGCACGAGTCAAGCTCAAAAGACTCTACCCAACCACCGAAACGATCAAACCAGCCCCAAAACCCCGCAATACAAAGTTGTTCGACCACTAGCCCTCTCCCCCGAAGTCGGGGGAGAGGGGACCAGAAACACATTCGTCTGTCTTCGCTACCCACTGCCCACCAGCCACTACCCACTTGCATTGCGGGTTTCCCTCGCCATGATCAACGCCATCGCCGGTTCGCCGCCGGACGAAGCCGGCACCACGGGAACCGCAGCGTGACGCCCATTCGGTTGGTCGGAGTGTTTCACACCGTCAGATGATCGTCATCCATTGGCCCCTTTTCGGCTCTCCGATATTCCTGTTGAAAGTTGTGCGACGTGAGCGGCAAGGCGCTAGCCGCCGGTGATTTCCAGCAGACCGGCGGCTAGCGCTTTGCCGCTCACGCGTGTTGTTCAACTGGAACGCTGGACAGCCCCCTTTCCTTGTCGGGAGTCTGTGTCATGAGCGAAGTGAAATTCATCGTGCGTGATGCCCACCGCACGGTCTCGTCCACGTGGCATGGGAGCTGTGCGGATCGGGCCGTGGCGGCATTGAGTGCCGATCCCATGACGATCGAAGAACTGGAAGTCGCGATCGGGCGGTACATGAAACCGTCGGGCGATGGCCGCTGTTTCCGCTGCTTTGGCGGATCGCTGGATGACGAGCCGTACGATGCGGGTTTGGTGGTGATCGACCTGGCCGCGCGGTTGATTGCGGTGGAATCGTCGTACTCGTCGCCCAGCCGCAAGGGGACGGTGAGGTATCACAACGGCGAGTGCGCCACGAACACCCCCATCCGTTATCACTTGGCCGACGAATGGCTGGTCACCTCGGACATCGAAAACTGGCGGCATCTGGCCGAGAAGCGGCGGCGCGAGCGTGCGGCCCATCCACCACTCGATGCGCGGGCTGTGTTGTTCGGCCGGCCGCTCGTGGAATTCCTCGCCGCCGAATGCTTCGCCGCGTTCGCCCGCCGCGGGGAACTGGCGCAGGCGACTCGCGCGAAATGGATCGCCAACTCCAAGGAACGCGCCCTTCGCTGGCCGGATGTCGTGCGGAAAGATCCGAAGTACATCATCGCATCCCATGATGGTTCGGTGCGGTTGCGCGACCCCGAGACGATGACGCTGGAGGAACTCGCGCCGTCCACTTCACCGGGTCAGGAACGTTACGCGAGTCCCTTCTATGATGCGCTCAAGGACATTCACGTGGCGTGGCTGATGACTCCCCGCGCCGATCTGCGCGGCGAGATTCCGCGCGAGGTGCTGCTCGCCCGGCACGATCACATTTCGAGCGACTTGGACTCGCGCTGCGAGCAGTGGTCGCGGCTGGACTTTTGCCCGCGCGGCTTGGACACGACGTCGCACGCCTTCCAATTCGGCGGCTTCGGCACGCATGAATTGGTCAAGTACTACGACCTCGTCCGCGAGCTGCTGTGGTCCGGCTGGGAACGGCTGACCGGGTTGGCTCAATCGCCAAACAGCTCGCAGCGGCTGGAGTCGCTCATGCCGGGAGACTTCCTCACCGCCGAAGTGCCGCGCTTGGAACAGGTCCGCGACGAGTGGCTGAACACGCCCGACCCGGAATGCCACTTCCGCACGCCCCGCTCGGTGATCGACCGCGAACGGCAACGGCTCCCGGAAGGAATATCCGGTCACGAAGCGATGGTCGATCCCGATTGCCCCTGCTGCCAAATGTTGGCCGACATGCCGGGCCCGACGTTCTGGCATCTCGACGGCAGCGGCATGGATTGGGGCGAGTTCGCGTTCGACATCTACCACCGCACGCGCGAAGAATGGGAAGCCGAACAACGCGACTACGAAGAGTTCAGCCGCAAGTGCGACGCGAGCGACGCCGAGCGCCGGCGTCTGGGAGTGGACCATCCCGCCGAGGGCCAACACCCCGCCGGCTCCGTCTGGTCGAGCAGCTATTCCATCGACGACTCACCCAACGTGCCGCTCGGCATCCGCCTGTTCGGCATCGGCGGCCACCTGGCCGAGTTGATCACGGATCTGCGCGAACCACCGAAACGCCGTGAACAAATGGAGAGTTGCGAATCGCTCGGTATCATCGATCCGCAACCGCTGATCGACCAACTCAACCGCGACTTCGGCAATCTCCGCGAAGTCCTGACCGGCGCGGAAGCCGCGCTGTCGGCAAGCTTGGTCGAACCGGTCCTCGATCACTTCGCCGAAACACTCGAAGCCGTCGCAGCCGAACGCCCGGACCTCAACCCCAAATGCGGGGCCTTGTTCGCAAAGCTGAAAAACTTCCTCACCCCGCCCAATCCGGAGCGGCCCGAGTTGTTCCCGGATGATGGCGTGCCGTTCTGACGTGCCAGTGGATCAGTGACTCTCGCCCAGACAACCGACCGCGTGTACACAGGGCTCGGGCAGCGAAAAATGTCGGGGCCATGCGCTTCGTAGGACTCAACGATCTTGAGCACCGTCAGCCACAGCGCCTCCGCCGGACCGCCGCGCATTAGGGCTGGCCTGGTTTCAGATAGTGATCGAACCAGTCGGCCAGAAGTGGCCCATCGACGGTCCAGAAGTTGGGCCGGGGATGGCCGCCGTCCTGTTTGACGACCAGCTTGACCGGAACGCCCGCGACCTGAAGTTTGGCGACGAGGACTTCCGACTGCTGCAGGGGGACGACCAGGTCTTTGTCGCCATGAATGATGAACGTGGGCGGACTCTCCTTCGTCACGTGGGTGATCGGTGAGACCTGCCGCAGGATGTCCCGCCTTTTCGCGTCGTCAGTCACCTTGATGTAGGCTCGCGTTTGTGGATCGAACTCCTGGAAATCAAACGAGGCCCGGTGATAGGCCAACGGGCCGAAGTCTCCAGCCTGCACCTGCCCCGGCTCTCCATAGTTCAACAAATCGGTCAGGGGAAAGAAGCAGGCCACGGCCTGGATACGGCTGGAGGTCCGTTCGACGGGATCGGCCGACTGCGGCTGTCCACGATCTCCGGCATTGGCCTGCAACAGCGCGAGATGCCCGCCGGACGAGGCCCCGGTGATGCCGAGGCGATCGGGATCGACGCCATACTCTTTGGCGTGGTAGCGGATGAATCGCACCGCGCGCTGCACGTCCGCCGCTTCCTCCGTGATCGTGAATTTCGGCTCACTCGCCAGCACGACCCGGAACACCGTGTAGCCGCGCTTGAGCAATTCGGCGAAGGTACTCGGATCGTGATGCGCCTTGTGCCAGCCCCCATTCGCGAGATGAATGATCCCCACCCCCTTCGGCATGGCGGGAGTAAACACGTCGAACGTCAGCGCCAAATCAAACTTCCGGCCATAGATCACGTCGTCCATGCGCGTGACGGATCCGGTCTCCCGCGGGCCGTCCGAGAGGCCCGTATTCGCGCAGCAAACCAACGCAACCAAGCCCAGCGACAGACGCCGGTCGACGTGTTTCATCACGGAACTCCGAAAGTGATTCACGAGGGTCATTTGAAGATCTCATCCTGGTTCTTGATGACCAGGCCCTCCTCGGTCTCGATTTGGCGGAGAAGTTCCCTGACCTGTTGCTTCGACAGGACTTGCCGTACCCAGAAGGCGCGCAAGATTTCGGGCAGGTCGAGGCACGGGATCGAGCGCTCGCGGCAGAAGTTCCGCGCTCGCTTGTCATTGGTGAGCAACCGAGTGCTGCGGCGATTCGCGCAAACGGCAATCGACTCGGCCTCCCCCGCACCCAGCGAAGCGGGCAAGTCTTTCACCGCCAGAACTTCTTCGGGGCGCAACTCCACGAGATCCAACTCGGTTCCCGTCCGGATCGTCGCCAGTGTCGGTGCGAGAAACTCACATCCGGCTTCCACCGCTCGTCGCAGTTCGTGGAAGGTGGCGGGGGTGACATGCAGGCGTTTGGCCTTCACGAGTTGTCGCAGGCGGTCGAGCGCCCCGACCCGTGCGAACGTGGAGATGATATTGGTATCCGCAATGATCACGCGGACTCTCCGAAAAAGGGCATTGTTCAAACGGGCGGGGCTTTGGGTGTCAGTTGTCTTCACTTGTCCCCACGCCCCGGCTTTGCGGGAAGAGGGTTAGGGTGAGGAGCCTTCTGCTTGGCTGTTACCGCGACTTGAACCAGGTCCGAAAAAGTCAGCGATGGCCGTGTCCATCGCGGCGCTGGTTTCCGCTTCGACTTCCCTGGCGATCCCGCGATCGCGCAGCAGTCGGCGGAACGATTCCGCATCCAGGCCGGCGACTTCCGCCGCACGCAACAGCGACACCTCCCCGGAGCGGAACAGCTCCACCGCGGCTTCCGTCCGCAACTGCGGACGCACCACGAACAGCGTTTCGATCGCCTCGTGGATCGCATGCTCCCGGTCCCGAAACATCCCGGCCCGGATCACCGCATCGAGCTCCTGGTCAACGATCATGGTTCAATCCAATCCTGACGACGAACGATGTTCAACAAGTCTCAAATTGAGGCACCGATCGAGCCCATCTCTGTCCCGCTTGCTCGGATCAATGGCAACGAAAAAACATTGTCCCAATTCCCGTGGTATTTGCTCGCGCCACGACAATTCGAACTCTATCCCGATCCGCCACAGTTGCCTACTCGCGATGCGGTAACCCGGCTCGGGTCGGAAGACCGGCGACAATTTGGGTTCGACCGGGCCACAATGTGACAACGTGCGAATGCTTCGCCCCGAGCCACTGCCACCGACCGGTCGTCCGTTCGACGAGACGCGTGCCCGGAAAGAGGTGCGGCCCCTGCGCGCGAGAGAACTCCACAATCTCCTGCGCCGTTTTTCCCAGCCCCAACCCCAGCGCCATGCTGCCACCGGTCGAAGTGCCGACGATCAGATCGAAGGAATCCGCCGCCACCTTCCCCGTATCGTGCTCCAATGCCGCCAACGCCGCCGCCGAAAACGCCCCTTTGATCCCCCCGCCGTCCAAGCTGAGTATGCGAAACATGCGTTGGTCCGCAAGAGTACGTCACGATCAATGCCAGATGCTCACGATTGCGTCATCTGTCGATGGTCAGCATGTCGTTGATCACAACTGTTGGGAGCTATTCTATCTTCGGCTGGACGTGCTCGAAGACGCCCGGCCGCGCGCCGCCCGCAACCACGAATACGGGCGGCCCAAAGCAACCGCCCGCGGCACCCGGCGCGCAATCAATCCTTCTGCGCGACCTTGCGGAAGCAAATCCGCGGGTCGCCGTACAGGATGTACGAGGCCCAGGCCGGGTCATCAGGCCAGTCCCTCTTGCAAACCTGCCGCGCTTGCTTCACGGCTTCGCCGAGCGGTTTGCCGTCACCAATGAACGTCCCGTAGAACGTCGACGCGAATTTCGCTGCGGCCGCATCGCTGACCTTCCAGCGGCTCCCGATCAGATACGCCCCGGTCTCAAGAAACGCACGCGCCAAGCCGTAGACGTTGAACAGTTCGCGCCCACTCAGTGCCTTCGCGGTTTCGCAGGCATTCACAAAGCAGAGCACCGGACGATTCTTGGAGATAAACCTGACCACCGCGCCCGTCGTCATGGCTTGGTCGAAGAGGACCAAGCTGCTTAGTGGTGGATTGGCGTCGTTGAACGAGGCATGGCCGCAGAAATGGATAATCTGGTGCCGTCCTGAGCCCAACTCCCCGCGCACCTTCGACAGTGTCGCATTCTCGTCGGCAAGTAACGTGACATCGACGCCAAGGTCCGTCAGCGTTGTAATGATCGCGCTCGACTCTTCCGCCGCAGCGTCCAGTCTCTCGTACACGAAGTCGCCGTGCTTGATCGATTTTGACAACGAGATCAGAAGGACCGATAGCGGTCCACCCTCCGCCTTCCAGTCTGCGTAACGCGACGTATTCATCGGGATGAACTGTGAGCCGTTGATGAACCGGGCCATCGCGTGTTTTAGGCACAAGAAGTCATCCCCGTCATGCATCAACTCCCACGGATAGCTCAGTAGTGTCTCGTCCATCCCCATCTCAAGGAACAATCCGGCCGACCGCAGATCGGACTGGATGTAGTGGGGGACGATCAGGTCGAGCAACGTCCCACCAAGTTCCTCCATATTTGCCAAGAAACTCGCCTTGGCGGCTGGTAACTGCTGTGCCGTAATGACACCACCTGCGGCTGCTCCGGCAAGCGCGTCGCGCGTTGTCAAAAGCGTCTTGCCGAGGTCATCCAGCGCGCGATTCACCGGGCCGAGTTGGTCGCCACCCAACGGAAGGTTCTCCACCGGCGGGCGAATCGTAGCACGCATCGGCGGCACGTACTTCAACCGGTATCCACTGCCGGCTGTCCCGGGGTCGAAGATCTCCAACTGGGCAGCCGCGCCGGCGTACCACTGCAGGCAGTAGGCAACTTCGTCGCTCATGGAAGTGCCTCCGGACTGCGAATCTCCTCGATCGGCTGAACTCTCATGGGCATGGTAGGACGCGGCTCGAACCCGTAGCCGGTCAACTCGGGATGGTCGTGTTCCGAGCCCAACATGAGCATGTGATCCAGCCGCAAGACGGAGTCTACGTTTCCGAACATAAAGCAGTGTTCGTTGTCGCACCGCTCAAAATCAAGCGCCTCGCCCACCACACAGATGCACATGGACCGGGCACGGCGCTTGACCGTTGCCACACGGTCCGGGTCGCGTTCGCTCCAGTAAACCGGGTTAAGTGGGGCGATGGACACCACGACTCCGTCGCCCGCGCGGCCAGCGATGATGTACCGCCATTCCTTTGGCGGAGTGATTTCCTGGTCCGTCACAAGAAGCATCCGCGTCTCACGGGTAACGTCCTCAGCGCACGTGGCGCTGACAAGCAGGTCGCGAACCATTGCGTAAAGCACTTGCTGGTCGAGGCATCGCTTGTACCCGCCGCGGGCGCGGTGCCAGAAGTCCTCGGATTGCAGTGCGTCAGAGATCACCGAACAATTCAGAGCCTTCTCTCCCTCTTCGCGAGCCACGATCTGCGGGACGTGGAGTGAAAGGTAGTGCTGCCGGAATTCCACGTCGGGCCGCAATCGCTTGTAGAACGCCGTCAGCTCCTTCATCGCCGCCCACAATGGCAGGCCGAAGGTCGATGACTCATCTTGGCCACGAAACAGCAGGACCAAGAGAATGGTTTCGTGGTAATTGCTCATCTGGTTCATGTCCCTCGGTTGCAGGCCCGCGCCTCGCGCAGATCCTTCACGGTGTTATTCAACAGTGATCCCGACATCTTTGTACGCCTGCCGGATCGACTGCAACCTGACGGGCTGCGATGGGTCGCCCTCGTAATACGTGATTGCCACATCGACCAGCGCCTGTAGTGTCTTGACGAACGTGGTGACCTTGTTTAAGCGGATCAGGCACAGGTAGTACAGCACTGCGACGTCCTTCGGTTTAAACACCCGGCTACCCTGCGCATCCTTCGCAGTAAAGACATTGTAGGCGGCCTTATTGTGGATGTTGCTGTTAGTGTGAACCCCACCGTTATCCTTCACTGTGTCCCAATAATCATTCATGTGGTCAGGGTCGCCGGTCGCCTTGGGATCTTGCATATCTCGCAGAGGCTTGCCATTGTCGCCCCACCCTCGCCCAATCTGCCAGTCCCATGTACCCACGTCATCCTTGTTGGCCGCAATGTACCAGTTATTGACGACGACGCCGAAGATGTCACTGAACGACTCGTTGAGCGCGCCCGACTGCGCGTCGTAGATCAAGTCCGACGAGTACTGCGTGATACCGTGCGTCAGCTCGTGAGCGATCACGTCCAGGTAGCGCGCGAGACTCTGGAGCTTGCCGCTGCCGTCGGGGACTTGGCCGTACCACATGCGGTTCTGCCACCAAACGGCGTTGCTCCACGTCGGAGGTTGCTCCTTTGCCGAATACGTACAGTTGACGACTGAGACGAGTTCCATCCCCTTGCCGTCGACGCTGGAGCGGTTCAGTTCACCATTGAAGAAGTTGTACACTAGACCTGAAGTAAGCGAACCCTTTGTGCTGTTTTTGCAAAAAAAGGCGAATCAAAAGAAATCCCTCGGTGATTTGTGGTGTTTGAGGGTTGTTGACCAGACCTCAGACACCGATCACGGAGGGATTTCGAGTGAA
>JAYTIB010000467.1:0-1676 GCA_043732205.1 Schlesneria sp.
TGGCTCGCCTCACGCAGCACGACCTCGGGCGAGTGCGTGGCAAACACGAGCGACGTGCCGTGCGTCGTGCAGTACTCGCGGATCGCGGCCCAGTACTCGCCGAGGCGCGCGGCGTCAACATGGGCCAGCGGTTCGTCCATCACGAGCACGCGGGCTCCGCTCGCCAATGCCCGGGCGACACTCAGCCGCGACCGTTCCCCCTGCGACAACGAGCCGGGCCGCGCCGCACTCAACGGAGTCAGATCGAACGCCGCGAGCAACCGTTCGACGACTGCCCGACCGCGCTCGCGCCCACCGTTGTTCTCCACCACGGACAGGAGATGTTCCGCGACCGTCAGATGCGGCCACAGCCCGTGAGTGGGTGGCGACCAAAAGAGGGGAAGACACGGACTCTCAACGGACGTCGACGATCGTCGCACCGAACCGGACGACGGTCGCTCAAACCCGACGAGCACATTCAACAGCGACGTCTTCCCCGCCCCGGATTGTCCCAGCACCGCGGTCACGCCGCGCGGAATCTCCACAGTCACCCGGTCCAATCGGGGCGACTGGCGGCCGGGCAGCGAGACATCGTTCAACGACCACAGCGAATTCATCAAGCGATCCTAGCTGTTGCCCCGCGCTTCGCGGCCGCGCATTCATCGCCGCGCATTTCGTTTAACCCGGAGCCAACGGCGACGGGGTTGGGAGTCTATGCCCACAAACCCAACCGCAACCCGAATAGTCATCAAAGCCTGAATCTCCGTCGCCGTTGGCTCCGGGTTAAACGAAGAAAGAAGACAACACAGAAATGGAGTCCATTGAAACGTTGGCTGCCGGCCTCATCGGAACCGCCGATTCACCAACAGGACCAGCAGGATGCAGACGACGGGAACACCGAAAAAAACAGTCGCTTCCGCAGAGAGCGCGGCCGAACGGCCGAAGTGCATGAAATTGTAGAGTCGCACCAGACCGGAAGCCATGCCCGTGGGAGCCAGCAGATACGCGGTCGGCAAATCGCAGTACGCCCAGTAACACAGCAGGCTCACCGCGAGAAACTGCGGCTGGTCACGCAAATGCCAAAGGAGGGGCGAGGGGCGAGGGGTGAGGGACGAGGGACGGAAGACGCCGCGACGCGGAAGACTCTTTTCGTTCGGCCCTGGCCTCGCAGCCCCCGCTCCGCGAAGCATCTCCGCCACGTGAATCGCTTCATTGTTTCGCAACGAGTGCAGCCACAAGCGCAGGATCGCCGCGCGCGGCAACAACCAAACGACCAGCGCCACGACCCACGGGATCGGCGTGTCATAAACCGGACGCAGCCACGCGAGCTGAAACAACGCCACGCATCCCAGGCTCAACAGCAGTGAACCGAACAAGCCCAGCAGCAGCGCATTCGCGATGAACCCCTTCAGGCGACCGCTGATGATCCAGGCCGACACTCCCGCACAGACGGCAATCGCGCCGGACGTCGCCATCTCCAGTGCCAGCCCCGGCAGTCGATGTCTCTGGCGAAACAACAGGCTCAATCCGTCAACGCTGCGACTCATTCCGTCATCGCTTAGCCTCTGGAAGAGTCCAACCGGGATCACGTTCCGCCAGCCGATGAGTAACAGTGGGATCACACATCCAACGATCAGCAACGCACAGACACACGCCACTCCGAGCCACACGAGTCGCCGGTTGTTCCGATCGTCCAC
>JAYTIB010000468.1:0-4613 GCA_043732205.1 Schlesneria sp.
GAAACGAACTCGCCCGAGCCTCACACTACGAATCCCGTAACATCCTCCCGCCACTCAAGAACCGCCTCAGAACCTAAAGCGGACAGTAGAAGTACAGACCCCACTTTTTTGAGACTCGAATTTCCGCTGTAATCCCGAGGGGCGGGAATACAGCGAATCTGGGGTTGGGGCTCCCATCTGCTGGTACGCGTGAAACCGAAAACTGTCTGCACAATCGGCGGCCAGCAGGTTCTCGTAAAACCCGAGCAGCACAATTGTGGAAGTCCCATGACGCCATCACAGATTCAACTTGTCGATGATTTCTGGTCAATGATCCGCCGGACCGAACTTCAGATTCGCGAGAACGCACTTATCCCATGCCCCTGGGATGCTGATGATCGATGGGACTTTGAACTTGAGGACGTTTACGACGCAATTCATCCGCTGTTGGTCTGTCTCAGCCGCCCCCGGATCTTCATGGCAGTATCTTCACTGGTCAATCGGCAGGGGCCGTTCAAAGCAGATAATGCTCATCTAGCTTTGATGTTCGTCCTCAATCCGCCCGAAGCACTCTTCGGCAACGCTGGGCTTCTCGAATCAGATGATTACATCGCACTCCGATAAGAAGCAGAAGCAGAAGTCCGTCAGCTAACAGCGATGGGTCGAATCCCCGTGGCCGTACCGATACGCCCCAAGGTGGGAGTTGAGGTCTGGGACCCTGACTTCAAATTAGGATGGGAACTTCCTCGTGACGAAGTAACACCAGAAGCCCCCGACAGCCAGGCCGGTCAGGCGACCCCAATCAGCCACTACCTCTCGAAAACGAAGGAAGCAATCCTCGATTGCTTGAGCGTAGATCATCCGCAGACGGCGGAGCAACTCGTGAAGAGCGTCAAAGTAAAGCACGGCGTCGAATGTGAGGAACAAACCGTCCGCAAGTACATGGGCCCTTTCAAAAAGGCGAAGCTGGTCGCCAGGGTGAAACAGGGGTATGTCCTGCTGAAATGACATTTCGCGGACTCGTCAACACGGATTCAACGCTCTGTCCACAGACACTTGATCGATTGGTGACTCAAATGCTGTCCGTCCATCGGAAACGGTTCGATGGACAAGCACTGGCAGCAAATCAACAGGAGCACCGTCATGTCTCTGTATCACGACAAACTCACTCACGATGAGATCGCCCTCGAAGGGGCTGACCTCATCAGCGACTACTTCGCTGGCACTGGCGAAAATGTCATCAATTGGTCGCCAAACTCGCCGTACTGGGACTTGCCGTTCAACACGGCTCTGGTCTTCGATGACCTGGACCTGCCCGACGGCCATACGGAAGAGTTCAAGACGCATGAGCGTTGCTTCTTCAAGACGGCCGGTACCCAAGGTCACCGAACGCAAGCACCAGCGGCGGGCTCTCTGTCATGATGAATTCCCAAGACTCCGGAAAGCTGCCCGACAGGGAGAACCCATGTTCAAACTCTCGGCACCGAGTCGGGAAGCTCTTTACGTGACGGCTTTCAACACAGGCTACCGAGCCTCCGAGTTGGGGCGGTTGATTGTCGCCAACCTGCATCTCGACAACGAGCATCCTCACGTCAGCCTCTCCGCCTCAAACACCAAGAATCGCGATGAGGCTCGAATCCCACTTCGTGATCCCAACGCGGTTCAATTCCTGAAAGGCTGGGCTGATGGAAAGCCACGGGACGCAAAGCTCTTTCCGGGCAACTGGGCCATCAGTCGCGGCGGCGGCAAGATGATGCAGCACGACTTGAAGGCCGCTGGAATTGCTTATGAGGTCGAGGGGCGGAAGGCGGACTTCCATGCTCTCCGGTACACCTTCATCACGAACCTCATCAAAGCCGGTGAGCACCCCGCTTATGTCCAACGGCTGGCTCGTCACTCGGACATCAATTTGACGTTTCGGGTTTACGCAGACTTGGGACTGGAAGACCTCTACCACGGGATGTTGCGTAACAACGCCGCTTCGGCGACACCAGCAGCGGCCAGCGGGACCGGGCGGAAGCGATCAAAACGGACGAGGGCGAAGGCAACGACGGACGCGACGGAGACAGGCGATGAGCCCCGCTCTGATCCCAAAAGCGTTGCTCTGAATGTTGCACCCCTTTGTGACTTTGAACGGCCTGCGGTGGCGTCCGATCTCACACCGGCGGCTCCCGGACAGGGGCCGAAAACGGCTCGCAATCGACGGAAGCCATCGCCGGAAGGACAACGAACGACAGGAGTTGACGCAACCTGTCGCCCGGTGTCACAAAATGAACAAGCGGAGAGGGTGGGATTTGAACCCACGAGGAACTTACGCCCCTGCCGGTTTTCAAGACCGGTGCAATCGGCCACTCTGCCACCTCTCCGTGGGTTGGACCCGGTTCGGGCGGCATCTTACTCACTGGTCCAACACCCCGCCAGTTCATGCTGTCGGGACGAATTGTCATTGCGCAATTCACGGAGCATCTTCCGCGGCACGAGTTCAACAGCGCGAATTCCGCAAGTGAGTTGGTCGGTGTGGGGGCGGCAGTCGGTTGCGGGGGTTCTCGCGTCGCGAGCCGTGTTTGTGTTTGGCGTTCGACCCGTCCTCGCTTGTGATCCCAAATCTCTGATTCCGGTTCGACTTCGACGACGGTGCCGGGTCGAACGAAGTGACGATAGAAGCCGCCTGACGCTCCCGCTTCGTTGTTGTCGCCGGTATCATCCCTCCCGTGGCGGTCGATGGAGCTCGCGGCTCAGCCGGACTTGTCAGCAGCCCGCTGAAAAAGGCCGTGGAGCACGTTTTCAACGGGCTCTGGCTCGTAAGAAACGGACACGCTGGAAGCGTGCCCCATGTTATTCAGTAAGCGATTGAGGATCTGACGAGAAATGCCTGCACCCAGAATCTGTGTTCTCCGGGCTCCCGGAACGAATTGCGACACCGAAACGGCGTATGCCTTTGATTCCAGCGGCGGTCGGGCGGAACGGGTTCACCTCTTTCAACTGTTGGAGCGTCCGGCATTGCTCGACGAATTCCAGATCCTGTGCGTCCCCGGTGGGTTCAGCTACGGCGACGACATCGGCGCGGGAGTCGTGTTCGCCAGCCAGCTTCGCGGACATCTGGGGGACGCGATGCGGCGCTTCCTGGCGGCGGAAAAGCTGGTGCTGGGGATCTGCAACGGATTTCAGACGCTGTTGAAAGCGGGCATCCTTCCGGGCGGCACCGCGGAGTCGCTGGCTGCGGAGCGTGACCAGGCGGAGGCGACGTTGACGTGGAATCTGAACGGGAAGTACACCGCGCGGTGGGTCCATCTGAAGGTGGCCGCCCCCGGGAATGTGTTCCTGCAAGGGATCGACGAGATCGACCTGCCGATCGCCCACGCCGAAGGGCGCATCGTCGTCCGCAGCGAACAGGTGTTGGACGATTGGCGAAGCCGCGGTCAAATCGCGCTCAGCTACGCCGACTGGACATCGGCCAACGGTGACGGGAACCCGATCAACGAACGCTGGGCCGCGAACCCCAACGGGTCAACGCAGGACATTGCGGGACTCGGTGATCCCACCGGCCGCATCCTGGGCTTGATGCCGCATCCGGAACGATTCCTGTTCGGCACACAGCATCCTCAATGGACCCGG
This sequence comes from Schlesneria sp., assembly GCA_043732205.1. Classification (GTDB taxonomy): domain Bacteria; phylum Planctomycetota; class Planctomycetia; order Planctomycetales; family Planctomycetaceae; genus Schlesneria. Next base: position 3,595 of record JAYTIB010000468.1, read on the forward strand.
CTCGGATTGACCGGCGACGGCGCGGGGCGACGCATCTTTCAGAACGCCGTCAACTACTTCGGTTAGGATCGGCACATCAATGACTGTCGTAGCATGGACGCCTCGTCCGTGCGGTCGCATTCCCATGCTGGCCACATTTGGCCGCACGGACGAGGCGTCCATGCTACGGCTGGTTCTCCCTGCTGAAGACCACGTGCATCACGATTTTCAACCGGCCGTCAGACAATTCCCACTCCGAAATTGTCCTCGTCCTTGGTTGCTCCGGAGCCTCCCGCCCACGCCATCCGACCGGTGTCACCAACTTCGGCCATTGCGCTGGTGATGTGGTGCGGTGCCTGTTGGATGGCGGCGGCATCGCGGCGGCGGATGGCGTCACCGACGGACAGAATCATCGGCTCGGTGCCGGTTTCGTCGACGTCTTCCCCCAGGCGCGCGTAGTTGTCTTCGCCATAGTCATCGTAGGTGCAGACATAACCCGGCAGCCGTGAACGCTCCAACTCTACGCCGTACGAAACGATGACCCTGTGTTGAATCATCTCCCGGCAGTCCGAATTGATCGGGTGCGCGATGTCGGCGTACAGCCGGGCGCGGCCGTCGTCCCCCTTTTCGGCCCGGTCCTCGTGCAGGCGCGTTCCGCACTCGCTGCAAAACCGCGATCGCAGGTGGTTCTTGGCGGAGCACCGGGGACACCGGTCGGTCAGCTTGCGGCTGGGCATCGCCACGAACGAGCCGCGGGTTCCCTGAATGATCTTCAGGTCTCGAATGACAAAACTGCCATCAAACGTGATGGAACAGAATGCCTGCAAACGATCGTTGGGATCGCTCATCAGCTTGATGCGAATCTCGGTGATTTCCACGGTCTGACTCCTTTGTAACCGGTGTCCAAGAAGACAACTCCCTGTCTCAAGCCCGCTTCCATTGGGGGCTGTGCATATTCAAGTTCCGCGAGTTCTGAAAGTAACCCGAAGCGTGTGCGAGGGCGGTCGCTGCAAAAGGCGACGATGCCAGAGTCTTGGGAA
>JAYTIB010000469.1:0-4612 GCA_043732205.1 Schlesneria sp.
GAATCGAATTGAACCCCGCGCGGTCAAACGCCGCCCCTCACCACTGGCCCTGCTCACCGAACCCCGCTCCGCCGCCCAAGCCCGCCTGATCGCCGGCCAACCATCGCCGGTGTGGCCACCAAACCCCGGTCCCACCGCCGGACCGTGACCAACCCACCCCTTGGGAAAAGAGGCCGCCCCCCGACGACCGACACACCGCATTCACCGCGACCTCGAATCGGGGATGTTTCCACGTGCGCGCCGACCACCACCACCACCACCACCACCCGCGCCTCCGCCAAATCCACCGCCACGAGAGCGCTGAAAATCACGACCGCCAAAATCGCTCGCTCGTGACCGCCGACCTAAACACCTGCGCCACATACGGCAGTGCCATTCGGGTCGGGACTCTTTGATCTCACCCGTCGCTGAGCTGCCCAAACACGGTCTCGGCACGAGTCGCGATGGCTCCCGTCAAACAGCCCAGTTTTTCGTAAGCCGCGTGCGTCAACTGACCATCGCCGCGACGATATTTCCAGAGTTCCTCCAGCACAAATTCCAGTAGCGGGAGTTTCCCCGGTTCGTCACCGGCATCGTCCAAAATCCGATTGACGAGCCCATCCTGAAACGTCAGGCCGACCTTGCTTCCCGGTTCTTCAACCGCACTGCGCAGTTCTTCGCGATTCATCGGGCCCAGATCGAGTCGACTTTGTTGCAGCCGATCCAGCAACGGTCGATTCTTCAGAATCTGGTCGTAGAAGTCCCAGCGGACCGTGAACACGACCGACAGCGGTGAGCCGGTTCGAGATGTCGCATCCAGTAGCTCTTGGATGAAACGGTTCCGCTGATTGTCGTTCTTGCAGATCGTGTACAGCTCTTCCCATTGGTCCACGATCAACAGCAACCGGTCTGTCCCTTTTTGCTGTCGCAGACCCTCCAACACCAAATCCCACAAGGGGACTCGCGCATGCTCCAGATCCTCGGCCAGGGATTTGCGTTTGCGGATCAGATCAACGCCGGTGAGTTCCGGTTCCACGAGATGCAGAAAGACGTCGGCCAGCGAGTGGAGCGGATTCTCTTTGGGGATCATGGTCAGAATGTCCCACACGCCCCCTTCGCCACGCCGCCGCAGTCGCGGCACAAGACCAGCTCGCACGACCGACGACTGGCCGCTACCGGAGGCCCCGGTGACGGCCACGAGCGAGTGTTGCCTGACCAGCCCCACCAGATCGTCGGTGTATTTCTCTCGTCCGAAAAAGAACTCCGAGTCTTCTTCACGAAAGGCCAGCAAGCCGCGATACGGACAGATGATGGCTCGCGGTTCCGGCTTCCCATCCCGACTCACGGACTCGCCTCGGATCGCGGCGTCGAGTGCATCAAGCTGCGCGGAATCCGCCGGATCGTTCCGCAAGTCGATCCACATCAACTGCTTCATGAATCCCAGCGGTGGCTCGCTCCCCGGCAGCAGCACGGGAATCACCGGGAAGTCCTCGCGTCCGGCCAGTTGGTCCAATGCCCAGGCCCGTTCGCGCTGTTGCCAGCGTCCCATTTCGTGAGGACCGAGAAAGACCGCCACCGCACGACTCGCGTGCAACGCCCGCTCCAAGGCGACAACCCGGTCGTGCCCTGGCGTCAGATACCAGCGATCGTTGAACGACGAACAGAGGCGAGCCTGCAACTCCTTGGCCACCCGCTCGACGAGCGCGTGATCGAGCGAGTTGTAGCTCAGAAAGACGTCGTACTTTTTCTCGTCGCTCATCATCAACTCCTCCCCCTGCTCGTCATGCGCCAGCACCCCGGAGATTGTTGTCCCAATCCGCGCGGAAGGCCAGACACCGCAATCACCGGAGATTTCCAGACAACCGTTCGTCAGGGAGACTTGGCCGCTGTCGCCGCCGTCCGGTCGGCAATTACTGGGAACGGAACTGGCCCGGCAAATCGTTGGGGTCGTAGCTCACCGATCGTCCGGTTGCGCGGTCTCGACGGCCACGGGTGGCCGGAGGGAGCACATTCCCGACTCGCAGCGTGCGGTGATCCACAGTCGATTGCGGGCGAAGATGGTGTAGCCGATGTCGAGAACGTGGCGGATCACGGGCCGGCGGCTGATCCAGACCAGCGGACCAAACCCGACAGCGGCGTACATCCGGCGGAAGACTTCGACGCCTGTCACCCAAGTTCCGTCGCGCAAGCAGCCGTGCATCCGCGCCATCAGTTCACCGTGGGACTTGCCGACGTTTGCGGCGACGAACGAGGCGTCATGGATGTCGGTGAACTTGATCCGGCCGCAACGGTCCCAGAAGCGCGTCAGACGAATCTCCCCCACGCACAGCGGACAGCCGCCGTCGAGGAAGACTTCAATCTCGTCAATGCGGTCAGCGGTCGGATCGGTCATTGGGAACCTTGCGAATCAGATGTCAAGTGCGCGGTGCCGTCGCCGGTGTGCGAAACGCCTTCCAATTCAATCGTACGGAACGCGATCGCGGCAACTCAGAGTCTATCCGGAAACTGTGTGCTGAGTTTTCAGTGTTTTACGCGGCGGTGGCATCATTGAACTCGCGTGGCTTGCCGGGGGCCAAGCGTCTGAGCATGAGGTGGATGTGGCTGATCTGAAACATGGCCGCACTTGAGTCTGGGCGGCGCTCGTAGTCTTTGCTGTTGCGGCGGCAGCGGCCGTGCCAGGCGTTGCTGCGTTCGACCACCCGGCGTTTTCTGACCGGAGTGAATCCGGGACTGTCTTGCGGTCGCATCTTCACTTCGATGGTCCACTCCGGACGGTTCGTCTTCAGCCACTGGTCGAGCGCTTTGTTGTGGTATTTGTTGTCTCCGAAGATCGTCTTGAGCCGGGGGAAGTCCGTGGACGAAACGTGGGTGAGCAGTTGCGGTGCGGCGGTGCCGTCGTCGAGGTTCGCTCCCGTGACGACCACCGCGATCAGCCGTCCCCACGTGTCGACCGGCAAATGGCGTTTTCTGCCTTTGATTTTCTTCCCGCCGTCGTCACCCCGCTCCGCGCCGCCGACTTCCGTGGTCTTCACCGATTGGCTGTCGATGCCGGCCGCACCCGGGGTCGGCTCCCGTCCCTCGGCGACGCGAATCGCGGTGCGCAGCGCGTCAATCAGGCGGGACGGCGTGCCGTCGCCGCGCCACTGCGCGTCGTCGTCAGACACGGTGCTCTTGGGCCGCAGATCGTGGGGGAGCATGTCCCACTGGCAGCCGGTTCGGTTCCGGTCCAAAACCGTGTTCACCACCTCCCGCAGGCAAACCGTTCTCGGCCGCCCGCCACGACTGGTGTTTGGGCCCGGAATCAGCGGTTCCACGATCATCCATTGATCGTCCGTCAGATCCGTGGGCTACGCCCGCCGCGTCACGTTTTCAGCCAACATCGTTCCGCACTCCTTTGCGAGGATCCGAATCCCTCCGATCCGACGGAGGACTGCGAACGGTCGCTGATTCAATGAGTTATGGGCCGGTTATGCACAGGTCGGTTTCCGGATAGACTCTGACTGGCGAGCGGTGTGGCATCAACCGTGGATCGCACGCATGATGCGTGGCGGCGAACCGTCGCCCATCAGGCCGCGTGGAGCATGACCGGGAGTGACCCATGGACGAAGCAACGCAATACGACGTCTTCCTGTCGCATAACAGCCACGACAAGCCGCTGGTGGAGCAGCTCGCCCAGCGGTTGGTGGCTGAAGCGAAGCTGCGGCCGTTTCTCGACCAGTGGCATCTGATCCCCGGCGACGAGTGGCAGCCCGAATTGGAAGAGGCGCTGCAAAGGAGCAAGACCGTCGCCGTCCGCGCTCGCCGCGAGGGAAGGCCGATCACAATCCGACCTCGCCGCCCTTCGGATTCTTGCAATCACTTCTCGCAAGGCTGACATACCGGAATTAAAAGGCCTCCCCATGCTCTTCATCAGCCACAAGACCGAAGACAAAGACGTTGCGAACGAGGTGCTGCGGCGAGCTCTCGAACACGGCTACAGCGCCAAGCAAATCTTTCTCGACAGCGATCCGGGGGCGGGGATTGAGGCGGGGGTGGCCTGGGAGCGGACGATCTATGAGAGTTTGAAGCACACGCGGGCGATGATCGTGCTCTGTTCGCCGAACTGGTTGAAATCGCAGTGGTGCTTTGTGGAGTTGGGGTATGCGAAGGCGATGGCGATCTCGGTGTTTCCGATCGTCATCGAGCCGTGCCAGGTCGGCAGCACGCTCAGCGCCACGCAGGCCGTCGATCTGACGCGGGCCACGAACGCGGCGGCTCGGGACGCGGCCTTCGAGCGGTTGTGGAAGGCGCTCGACGCGCAGCATCTCGGGCCGAAAGACAACCTGCCGTGGCCGCCGCCAGGTGAGACCGACCACTGCCCATTTCCCGGCCTGATGTGTTTCGACGAGCGGCATGCCCCCGTCTTCTTCGGGCGTGAGCCGGAACGGGACGCGGTCATTCAGCGGTTGCAGGGGATGCGCGGCAACGGCGTGCCGCGGTTGCTGATGATCGTGGGAGGTTCCGGCAGCGGGAAGTCGTCGTTGCTCCGCGCGGGAGTGCTGCCGTGGCTGAAGCATCCGACCGAGCAACGCGATTGGCTGGTCCTGCCGACGCTGCGTTACGGCGAGACCCCCAACGACGACGTGACGCTGCT
>JAYTIB010000470.1:0-4612 GCA_043732205.1 Schlesneria sp.
GAGACATCGCGGCCCATCGGATTGACGCTCGGAATCGAAACCAGGTCTTTCAGCAACGGCAGCGGATCGGTCATCGACGAACCTCGGTGGCAACGCGGAATGGCAACGTGGGAAGCACAACAGGCAGCGTGCGAATTGCGCGTCGTTGTACGGCTGAAACAAGCGGCATGCAAGACGGGCGGTGCGCTGTGACCGGGCCAGTGTCTGCGTCAGAGAACGGGGTGCGACTGCAACCTGCGGTCAGGCAGATTTCCGCACGCGTCCCATTCGCTGTCTCCTTCAATTCGCTGTCGATCTTCCCATCAGAAGGAGAGGCGACAGCGAATTGAAGGCGACAGCGAATTTCGGAATCGGAGACGCACTCCAAGGGACAAGCATCGAACAGAAACTCGATCGTCGAGTTGTGTAGAGACCACCGAGGCAAGCTCAGTGGGATCGCTTGATTGAGCGTTCGCTTGGGATCGGGCGTTCACCATGATGGACGTCACGTTGACCTCGGCTCGATCGCGAGCGGGGCTCCGTCTTGACGTCCCAAGCGATCGCCGTTCGCCGAACGATCGGGGTCCATCGAGGATCCGTCGAGCTCAAGATTCACCGCCTCGGAGACCGGCCGGGTCCGGGATTCGATCGCGGGAAGTCCGGCGGTGATCCGCAACGGTAACGCGACGACAAACAGGCTTCCCTTGCCGAATTCGCTTTGCAGGCCAATCTCACCACCCAGCAACTTGGTCAGTTCCTTGGTGATGGACAGGCCCAGGCCAGTCCCCTCGTATTCGCGGGTCAGTGTTTCCCGCTGTCCGGACACGGCGGCCCCCTGCCGGAACTTTTCGAAGATCCGCTCCTGGTCCTCCAACGGGATGCCGATGCCGGTGTCGGCCACGGTGAGCGCGAAGTGTTCTTCGTCCCGAACTTCCGCTCGCACGCGCACGCGCCCCCCCTCGGGCGTGAACTTGATGGCGTTGGAGAGCAGGTTGCTGAGGATCTGTTGCAGCTTGCCGAGATCCTGTTCGAGGACGGGCAATTCGGGATCGACGTCCCAGCCGAGATCGATGTTCTTTTTCTCGGCCAGCGGCAGCATGGCCCCCACGCTCCGTTCGACCAGGTCCGCGACCGAGAACACAGTTGGATGCACCTCCATCTTGCCGCTTTCGATCTTCGCCAGATCCAGGACGTCATTGATCAGGTTCAACAACGTCCGGCCGGACGATTGAATGTGCCCCACGTACCGGCGCTGTTTGTCGTTCAGATTCAGCGGATTCGTCAGCAGCACGTCGCTGAAGCCGAGGATCGAATTGAGCGGCGTCCGTAGCTCGTGGCTCATCGTCGCCAGGAATTCGTTCTTGAGATTGTTCATCTCGTACAGCCGCAGGTTGACCTGCGCCAACTCGTCGACCTTGGACTCGAAGCCGCGGTTGAGCTTCTGCAGATCCTCCTGCACGGTCGTCAGGTGCCGGAGCATGCGGTTGAAGGCCTGGCTCAATTCCTCGAATTCGTCGCCGGTGCGGATGTCGGCGCGCTGTTCCAGATCGCCGCGGGTGATCGCGTCGCTGACTTCCTTCAGGTGCAGCACCGGCTTGACGATCACGTAGCGGACAATCGCGTACGCGGCCAGCATCGCCAGGAACGCGGTGACGATCGCGGTCGACAGCAGGATCGCGTTGTTCCACGCCAGCGACCGGTACGTCTTGTCGAGGGGGTACGAAATCTTGGCAATCCCCAGCCGGTCACCCACTTTCAGATCGGGATTGTCGTTGTGTTGTCGATGACACGTCAGGCAGGATTCGGTCGCCAGAACTTCCTTGTAGAACCGAAACTCCTGCCGGTTCTTGTCGACGGGAATGTATTCCGGCGCGGCGGAGGAAACCTGGCGCACGGCCTCGTAGTCGTAACCCTCGCGCGGGTGCGACGAGGCGTCGCCCGACTTCAGGTCCGCAGCCAGCAGCGCCCACTTGATCTCCTGCAAATCTTCCGGCTTCAGATCCCGCGACATGTTCTGGATGTGCGGTTCCAAGTGGTTGTCCCGTTCAAAGAGCGACGCATGATTTTCGATGATCACGCGGGGGACCAGCAACCGGGCGTTTTCCATGTTCTGCACGATGACCAGTTGCTGCGTCTGCCGCGCGTAGAAATAAAAGCTGCCGGAGATCAGCAGCAGCAGGCCGCCGCCAAACAGCAACCGGCACTTGCGCTCCAGACTCGTTTCGCCCAGCAGGCGTTTGATCGTGCGGTAGGACATGCGAGTCGACAGACCCCGGGAAAGTTGTTCGGTGGCGGGCTCGCGGCCGATTGTAGCGAAAGCCCCGCGCGTTCTGCAGGGTGGACGTTCCGAGTGCGACCGACCTACCGTAGTCCCGTCGCTCCGCCGACGGGACGTGCCGCGACGAACGCCCGCGAACGTGGGTCCGCCGTCGTCGCGACGGTCCCGTCGGCGGAGCGACGGGACTACAGTAGATGTGCCGCCAATGTCACTCATTACCGTTTGTGTTCGGTCGACGTCAGAATCCGGATCACGTGAGCAAGAAAACAGTTGGCAAGCGGTGGTGGCCAGTCTTAGGCTACAATCATCAAACCCCGAAGATTCCGCCGGGGGTGCCGGTTCTTTCCACGCGGCCGGCTTTGTGGAACCAACCGACGCCAGTCCGGAAATCGATCTGCCGAAGATAGAGCCTGCAACCGTCCCGTAGACTGCGTGGAATATCGTCTGTTCCGTCCTGTTCCGCTTCCTCCGCAGATCCGTTGCAACCCGCGCCTACGAACGAAGAGTGACCGAAATGGAAAGCAAGAAGTTTCTCAATGCCGACGAAGTCGTCGCTGAATTCGGGCTGGATGAGGCGGCGCTGAAGCAGTTTGTCGATGCGGGCGACGTGCGCGCCCTGGCCGACCGCGGAACCTGGAAGTACCGGCGCGATGAGCTGCAATCGCTCGCCGATGCGGGAAAGATCCGGCCGCCGTCGTTGTCCGACGGCGATCAGATGATGACGTTTCAACATCCGGATCAACCGGATGACGATGTGTCGTACATCGAGTTGGACGAGGAAGCACTCGCCGAACACGCGACAATGGAGTCCCCGCCACCACCACCACCACCACAACAACCCACCGCCGCCCATGCGACCGTGGACGATTGGTTCGACCCGTCCGATGCCGCGGAGATGACATCGCCTCGCGAACAGTCGTCCAGCGATGTGGCGATCTATCCGGGAACCGACGCCAAATCCGCGCAGTCGGATGACGGTCCGTCGATTGCCGCCGACAGCGACAGCGATGTGCGTCTCGCCTCCGAATACGATTTCGATGCACCGCGGCCGGAAGATTCCGGCATCCTGCTGGACTTCAACCTCGATGCCGGCGCGACCGTCTCGTCATCGGGTTCGTCGCTGCGGCTGCCGCAAACGGTGCCGGGTGCCGTCGACGATGTTGTGCCCGCGGAGACCGATGATTCGGCATGGGATGAGATCTCGGAAACGTCCGCAACCGGGGATTCCAGCGTGGTGGGAATCGCGGGGGGGGCGAGCGGCATCAGCCTCGGCGGGGATTCCGATGTCGGGGGCAGTTCAATCCCAATGGGCGGCGACAGCGCCGTTCATTTGGGCGGCGACAGCGCCGTCCAGTTGGGTCGGCCGGATGAGAGCGGCATTCTGCTCGACGATGGTTCGCACCTCGGCATGACGGGCGGAAGTTCCGTGTTGGCCGGGTCGGTCGATGATGTTGCGGACGACAGCGGGATTGCGATCGATGACGACAGTGGCATCACGCTCGAAGGCAACCCCGGTGCGGCAACGGAAGACGATGACAGCGGCATCTCGATCTCCGCCGGAGACAGCGGCATCTCGCTGGGAACATTCGACAGCGGGCTGAGTCTGGAGGGGGCGGACAGCGGCCTGTCGCTGGATGCGGCGGGCGATTCGGGACTCATGGTCGATGGCAACGCCCAGACGATGTCCGAAGACAATTTCGAGATGCTCCTTGCCGGTGATCAAACACAAACGCTGGATTTGTCGGGCGAGTTTAACGACGACTCGGCCTTTGAAATCAATCTCGACGACAACGATGCCACGGCCGAACTGTTGTTGGGAGACGACGACGATGCGGATGAGTCGAGCGCGACTGTCATCCGCAAGGGACGACCGCAGGCGGGAAGCCTGAGCGCCGCGTTCGATCTGGATGATGTCGCCGACGTGGAAGACCTCGAAATCTCGCAGGATCTCGAAGCCGGCGTCGAGGAGGAAATCGAAGAACTGTCGGACGACGAAGAGGTCTTCGATGCCTCCGATGAAACGTTCGGCGACGGCGAGCTTGAGGCCACCGAGGACGAGGACTATCTGGAGCCGGAGGCGAAATCCAAAAAGCCGACCGGCCCGCGCGAACCGGCCTGGGGCGCGGGGATGGCCGTGGGGCTGGTCGCTTGCGCATTGTTCCTCGCGGCGAACACCCTGATCCTGTGGGCCGGCGTTTCCACCATGTGGGACGGCGCAGACGCCGAGGGCCCCGCAGCCTCGCTGATCCAAACGCTCGGCGACCTGATCAAGTAGCAGTCGCCCGCTTAAGGATCGGCACGGAAATAACTGTCGCAGATTGTCGTGGTTCGCTCCGCGAACCAACGTTGGTTCGC
>JAYTIB010000471.1:0-4606 GCA_043732205.1 Schlesneria sp.
CCAACGAAACGAACTCGCCCGAGCCTCACACTACGAATCCCGTAACATCCTCCCGCCACTCAAGAACCGCCTCAGAACCTAAAGCGGACAGTAGAAATACGAAGATCATGTTTCGCATTCTCAGTCTGGATGGGGGTGGGATCAAAGGGACGTTCCGTGCGTCGGCGTTCGCGGCTTTGGAAGAGGCGACGCAACGGCATCCAGTTTCGGAAAGGAAGAGGTCCAACGAGGCGACGCCTCAGACCGTAGCCACGCTCGCCGAGAGCGTGGGCCAACTTGCGCCGCACCCACGCTCTGGCGAGCGTGGCTACAAAACTTGACTCACCGACGACAAGTTTCGGAAATGCAGCGGTCCACTGGGGGCGAGGATGTGACGCACCACGGCCCCGAAGACCTCACGAACGAGATCGCCACGCTGGATGCCGAGAGCGCCGCAGTCCTGCCAACCATCCGAGGGCTGCGATGAAACTGACGAAAGCCTTTTTCGAAGAGGTCCGCAAGCTGATCCTGTCCGCCCGAGCCACCGTCTCCAGTGGCGTGGACCTCGTGCAGGTCCACGCCAACACGGCCGAATACGTCAGCGACTGGATTTGATCGTGACACCCATTGGGAGACCGACTCATGTTTCGCATTCTCAGTCTGGATGGTGGCGGGATCAAAGGAGTGTTTTCGGCGGCGGTGCTGGCGACGTTGGAGCGGGAGTCGGGGAAGGCGGCGGCGGATGACTTCGATCTGATCGTCGGCACCTCGACGGGCGGCATCTTGCGCTGGGGTTGGGGCGGGGAAAATCGGCGCAGGAGATTTTCGAATTGAGTTCTCTCGCGAGCAGGGGCCGCACGTCTTTCCGAGCACGAGTCTCGTCGCGCGGGCGACCGGTGGCCTGATCTGGCTGTTCAATGGCGACGACCGCGGGCATCACCCGCGCTTCGCCCCCGACGGGAAACGGATCGCCTTCTCCAGTGAACTGGGCACGGCCTGCGTCCTGTCCCTCGAAGGCGATGCAATGGACGGTGGCCACGCTGGATCTGTGGAAGCTGGCCGGCCGCGAGATGACCATCGGCTTCTTGGCGCTGAGCACCATCGGCGGAGCGGCGTCCTTCGACCGCATCCTGCTGGGGCGCACAGAGGCAGACGTCACCGCGAAGAACGACTAGGCCGGACAAGCAACCCACCACGGTCGTTTCGTGACTTCAGGTTTTGATACATTCCAACCGGGATGAGCGATCACCCAACTCAGACTTCGCTCACCACGCCGATTCGCTGACACCAAAGGCGATGCGCAATGTCAGAGCGTGTTTCATGATTCATTCTGCTTTGTTCTTCATCGCGAAGCTCGCTGGGGTCAGTTTCGCGGTAGCCCAGACGACGTCAGGGATCGCACCGGTGGGTTTCGGGTTGTAGTCGTCGACGAAAGAGACGTCGGTCTTCTCGGGAATCTCGTTCTCGTGGCCGGTCAACGAGAGCATCGCGTTGACCATCAGTCGCCGCAGGTCTTCGCTGAGCCAATCCAAAGACGCGCCGGCCGTCGTTGTCCACGATCGGCCTTGCTTGCCTGACGGAGCGGTGTAGGTCTTGAACCACGCGAACGGCATGCGAGTCTCTTTGCGGTTGTCGGTCACGGGCGGATCGGTCGGCTTCAATCCCGAGAGAACCTGACCGTGAAAGAGCACGACATTATCGGCCGTGAGTCGCTGGACCGAGTTCACATCGGTGTGACAGAAGATCGTGTCCGCGACACCTCGCAGTACCGGATGATTGCGCTGCGTCAGGTTGACGTGAGCCAGCGTCGCTTCCTTTTGGAACTGGCCGTAATGCGCGATCCAGGTATCACCCAGGATCTGCTGGCCGAATCCGCCGGCCCATTCCTTGCTCTGCCAGTCCCAACTCTTGTAGAGACTGGTGCTCTGGGGCGAATACCGAAACGCGTGCGTCGCGTTCCGAATGCCCAGCACCGGCTTGCCCGCATTCACATAGTCCACGATGTGCTTCATGTCCGCGTCGGGCAACTCACGAAACCGAGCGAAGATCACCATCAAGTCGGCCGTCTCCAACACAGCCAGTCCGGGAATGTTGTTGTTGCGATTGGGATTGATCTGGCCCGATGCCGGATCAATCGCAAACAGCACGGTGCAGCGGAAGCCATGATGCCGAGCCATGATCTTGGCGAACATGCTCATCCCCTCTTCCGAGCGGTAATACTCCTCGCCCGTGACGAAGACGATGTGCTGACCTTTGCCGAGTCCTTCGCGGCCGTCGATCGTCAGAAACGGGTCCGCAGCCTCGCAGTTGGCGAGTGAAAGCATCCCAACGAGCAAGGCGAAGACGCGAAGAGTTTTCATTGTCGTTCACTCGGTGATTGGTGGGTTCAGACGTAGCCACGTTCGCCAGAACGTGGGTCTTCATCGCATTCACCCACGCTCTGGCGAGCGTGGCTACGCGATTGAAACCGACGACTCGTCAAGGAGCGATCAGGCTCCGAACTTGTTGATCGGTCAGGGCGTGCTTCCAAATGCGGACATCGTCGATCACGCCATCCATGAACTCACCGGCACCCGTGTTTCCGATCGTCATGGTTTGGCCGGGACGCATCAGGCGGGGTTCCCCTTTGAACGGGATCGTCTTATTGCGAATGGCACTCGCTTTACTAACCCGACGCGTGAGCGAGGGCGGGCGACAGCGGCCATTCCCCGCCATTCCCTCGCTCACGCTTCGGGTTACCTATCTGTTGCCGTCAGCAACCCGCTGTCGCTGAGCCATTCCGTGAATCGTTCGGGCCAGCGAGCCGCCGCGCTGGGTTTGGCGTTGTGACGATAACCGAAGCCGTGACCGGCGTTGGCGAACAAGTGCAGTTCGGCCGGAACCTTGGCCGCTTTGTATTTGAGATAGAGACTGGCCATGCCCTCGGCGATGTCGGGCCGGTCGCTGTAACCGGCGGCGATGAAGACCGGTGGCATCCCGGCTTCGGCGGTGAACGTGCCGGAACTTCCCGGATAGATGAGAGCCTGAAAATCAGGCCGACAACTCTGCTGCTCGATGACATCCGCTGAGTCCTTCTGACCGGCGTCGTGCTTCATCGCCGCATACGCCGCGAGTTCGCCTCCCGCCGAGAAACCGAGAATGCCCACGCGATCGGTCTTGATGTGCCACTCGGCTGCGCGACTGCGAACCAACCGCAGAGCACGTCGAGTGTCCGCCATCGCGTGATCCTGAATCGTGTAAGCACTCCCTTTCTCGCGGGCGAGCCGGTACTTCAACACGAACGCCGCTATGCCCCGATCACGAAACCATTCTGCCAGTGCGTAACCCTCATGCCCCAAGCAAAGCTTCGAGTGCCCGCCGCCTGGGCAAATGATGACCGCCGTTCCCGTCGCTTTCTCGCGCGCCGGCACATACGGCGTGAGAGTCGGGTGATGAACGTTGCCGCAATTGTCTCCGATGATTTCTTCGCGCTCACTCGCGCGAGCTTCCGACCCCGGAGCCCCTTTGCTCCACAGCGGAATCGCTGCCGGCACATCCTTCGGCAACTCCGCGAACGCGGCTGCGGAAGACAACAACACGATCACGGCAACAAGACAAGACTTCATGGCATCTCCCTCAAATGTGGAACTGGATCTGGATTGGCCAGGCCGTGACCTCAGTTATTTGAACTGCAGCTCGGTCTTGGTCAGCAGTTGTTTGATCTTGGCCTGGGTCTCGGGTGTGAAGGGAGTGCTGGAGGGGACGAGCCGCATGGATTTCAGGAAGGCGAAGTCTTTGAGCAGCGTGAGTCGTTCATCGGGGAGATGGATCCCGCCGAGTTCCAAGTGCTCCAACTGCGTGATGCCAGCGACGAGTTTCAAATCGGCATCCGTGAGAGCCTTGGCGTTGGTGAGCGTCAGTCGGCGCAGCGTGGGGATGTCTTTGATGAGGCCGATCCCTTCCGGTGTGTCGAGGCCATCTCCCAGTTGCAGATATTCCAGAGGGAGCTTGGCGATGTGCTGGAGGCAGCTTGGCGCGGCATTGCGGGTGCCGATTTCCAGACCTTTGAGTTTGGTGAGCTTGGCCAGATGGACGGCTCCGGCATCGGTGAACTTGGCGTGGGCGAGGCTGATGCTTTCGAGATTGGGGAGGTGCTCGCAGAGTTGCCGCAGACCTTCATCGTCGATGGAACTGCCGCGATGGCTGACTTTGATGAGCCGCGTCCAACCTGCGAACTTGGCATAGGCGTGGCCCTGCATGCCGGTGCCGACAAAGGAAAATGTTTCGAGATTCTTCAGCCCGGCAAGCTGCTCCAGTCCGACATCGGTCAGCTTGCCGTTGTTGATACACCGCAGCGATTTCAAGTTTGCGAGTTTGCCCAGCGGTGCGATCCACTCATCGCTGAGTTTGGTCGCGATGATGTTGAGCGATTCCAAAGTCTGAATGTGACCGAGATGCTCAAAGAAGGCGGCCCCATACGGATCGACCTTGCGAGGGTCATGCGGTCCCGCGTTGGGCATGGCCAAGTCCACAAGTTTCAGTGTGTCAAAGAGAGCGATGTCGCCACCCGCGGCCTTCTTCAGGCTTTCGGGTGTGGTGTTGATCTTCTCGACCTTGCCGGGAGATGCCTCGACGGCGCGCATGACGG
>JAYTIB010000472.1:0-1668 GCA_043732205.1 Schlesneria sp.
CTGACGACTTTCGCATGACGGCCCGGACCGTAGTAGTCGTGGACGAAGACCGGGACGCTGGTTGAGGACTTCGGCGTGGGACGCGGTCCGCCGCCCAGGTTGACCAGCGCGCGGCGGTTGCCGTCCCTGCGGTCGAGAACCTGCACGTTCTTCAGATGCGTTTTCGCGCCCCCCGTCGGGTTGTCGTCGGTCATCTGCACCAGCGGCATGCCGCTGTTCTGATGGCCGATGAAGGTCAGACCGTCGACCGTCAGCGAGCCGTATTGCACCGAAAGGTCATCGTGGCCGCGGTTGAACGGTTCCGCGTCGCCGTTCCTGCCCGACTGGCTGATGGTCATGTTGCGGTAGACATGCCGGTCGAAGTTCGGGTGGTAGACGCCGTAGACCGACCGGTGAATCTGCATGTTCTCCACCAGGACGGACGGCGACTGCACGCGGAAGCCATAGTGAATTTCCCAGATCTTCGTGTTGCGCAGCACGAACGGATGCCGTTCATCGGGCCCCACGCGGTTGACCCCCTCGCCGAGATTAATGCCGTACAGCCCGTCGCAATGCGCCTCATTGTCCTCGAACCGCACGAACGGCAGCGTGCGGATGTCGGTCTCCTTCTTCGTTCCGTCGGGCTGCATCACCGGCAGCGTCATGTGCATCGCGCTGGTTTGCGTTGCTTCGAAGCGATACCCGTACTGGTTGTTTTCGCAGGCGACGTTGCGGGTGAACGTGTTGAAGCTGTTGGCCCACCAGAATCCCGAGCCCTCGTTCTGATCGAAGGGCAGCACCTGCTTGGGCAGCTTCTTGCCCTGCATCGATTGGACCGCGAGGTTCCGGTCGAGAACGTTGTAGATCTCGGTGCCGTCTTCCAGAAAGAAGCCGTGGCCGACGCTCTGGTAGCCGATGCAGTCGCGGACCACCAGGTAGTTCGTGCCGTGAATCGTCAGCCAGCGGTTGTGACTGTCCCAGATCGAGGCTCCGATCACCGAACTGCCGCGCATGGTGTTGCCGATGAGATGAAAGTGCAGGCTGTACCGGCCAAGCACATCCTTCTTGCCGAGATGACGGAACTCGGCATAGCTGATCGAACCGGCCGAACCGCGGTGATACATCGTGTGACCGCGCTGTCCGTCGGGCGCGGCCGATTCGACGGTGACGTTCCGGCTGAGGTTCGCCACTTCGCCGCGGAAGTCCCCCTCGCCGAGATGCTCGTTGACCAGCGGTTGATTGAGCGTGACGCGCGCGCCGTCGATGGCCGTCACCACGCGTTCTTCCGTTTGCAGCAGGTCCGTCCCGCCGCCAATGTCCCGACCGAGATGCGTCGCCGTGATGATCAGCCGGTCACCAACCCGCCAGCCCGTGACCGGTTCGTCGAGCGTCACGCTGGCCTCGCCCTTCCTCGCGGTGGCACCCAGCTTGAGCCATGTCCGGCTGAGCGGCGCGCCGTGAAAGTCCATGCGTCCGCCGCAGCAGACGATGGCCGGACACGATTGCTTGTCCTGCCCCTCGACCGCGATGAGTCGGATCAGCGCAGTCCGGTTGGCGGCAATCGGCTTGTCCGGCGTCCCCACTTCGAGGGCCGGTCGCGGTTTGCCTTCCTCGGCTTCGGAGAGATGAGCGTCGCAATCGAAGCCCTCTTCGGTGGGCGAATCCCCCGCCTCAACCTTGAGCACGCCG
>JAYTIB010000473.1:0-4597 GCA_043732205.1 Schlesneria sp.
AAGAAGGTGTTTCAACTCCTCTTTTCAGCGATTCACGGGTTTTCAACTACACCAGTTTCCAAACACTCAAAATACCGACAATTTCAAAATCCGCCCCTCTGGAGCGCAGTTTGGACCAAACGAAGTTGAGGACCATCCATTTGGGTTCCTGTTTGTGCTGTTCCCAAGATTGGGCAGTTTTCCGCACGGCTTGCATCAGCCAATACCGTGTCAGGTAATGAAATGGATCATCAGTCGAAAAAATCTTTTCGTAAGTGCCGTCCTTGAACAATTGCACTTTACTCGAACGTGCTAGCGCTGGCTGGACGTCACAAGCCGCAACTGCTTGGGCAAATGCGGTCTTGTTGATGCGGTGGAAGTACTTTCCGCCAACGACGTCAGCGGTTGCACGATTTGTTTTTCGGACGTACTCATAGTTCATCCGTTTCAACGCCTTCTCCAACACGATCTGCCGCTTATCGTTGGCCTTCAAATCCGCCAGTGTGATTGCGGTCTGCCGATTTGTTCCGGTGATGATATTTGAACGCAGCCCCTCGATTCGCTCGTCCTCGTCCTCGCGTCCACGAACACAGATAACTTTGACCAAAACGCTTGCTTTCGCAACATTCGCCTTCGTCTTCTCTGCGTTCATTACGCGAGCGAGTGTTCTGGTTGTTTGCTGTCCGTTGATCACTTGAGGCTTGGTCACCCGAAGCACATTTGCCCCTCGTCCCCTTTCCTCTTTCGCGTCCTCACACAACATTGTGATGCCGTTGTTGTAGTAGAAGAATCGCTCGGGTTCATTCTCCAATGTCTCCTTCATCTGACTGTTGGCTGGCGTTGTTCCCCCGACATCTCCGCGAACATTCCAAGCGAACAGCCTCTCATTGGCCAAGAGGTATAGCTCGGCAATCTTGTCACCACGCATTGCGAAGACCCATGTTTCGATTTCGTCTCGCTTGTCATGACGTTGCAGAGTTCCCGAGCTGGTAACGTTCGGTGCGTCAGCCATTTCCAATTCGAGCGATGGCGGTAGCGGTCCACCCCCCTCCCACTCAGCCCACAGCTTTTGACAGCGTCTTCCATCAAAGAGCTCGTAAACGATGTCGAGCTTGCTCACATTGAATTCGTCTCGCAACTTCTTATCGATGTTTTTGCTGTTTACCGTCTCCGTGAACTTCCCAAGTGTCACAAAATACAGCTTGACGCGGTATCCATCTCTCTTAATCCGTGTACGGGCATCACGAAGTTGTGCCTTTACCCGCGGGCTGCCTGTCGCAACCCACTCATTGAAATTCACGTCTGCATCCATGAGGTGATGTACAACGTCAATCAATGCATGAATGTCCTTTGAGACCTCCGATTTTTCACCCACTTTCTGCCGATATTTACCTTGGACAATACAAACGGTTTTTGCGGTCTCGTCGATCAAGAGCGCATCAACGTCCTTGTCATTCGGACCATTCGTGATCGCATTGGCAGCTTCGACATTTGTCGCCCCCCATTCAGCGAGTAGGAACCACATCACAAAGAGATCCTCATCCGGAAGATTTCCCGGTCGCGGCTTGATTGCAGCAAGTTCCTTCTTGAGGTCCGATAGGAAAGTTGACTTCTGCTTTGCCATCAGTGTTCCACCGATACTTTCTGTTTTGTTTCGGATCATTGGTAACGAATTGCCATCGGCGGACAATACCGACGAGCCGTATGGGTGACAACTCTACTCATCGGGGCCGGTGTCGAGGACCGTGAGGAACGCCTTCTGAGGGAATTCGGCCTGGCCGAATTGCTTCATCCGCTGTTTGCGTTCCTTCTGCTTTTCGAGCAGTTTTCGTTTGCGGGTGATGTCGCCGCCGTAGCACTTCGGAGTCACGTCCTCGTAGCTGAGTTCGCAAGAACTCAGTTCCTGATCGTGAGTTGGGCTGAGTTCTTGCGAACTCAGCGACATGCAGGCTGCGACTGTTCCACGAGGGGCCATAAATAATCCGGGCTAATCCGACCAGTTCTCAACTCGCAGGCCGGGAACAATTGCGAAGTCAGTGACGTTTCGCGTGACCACCGTCGCGTCGTGGACCAAAGCAATGGCCGCTATCCGCAGATCGTTGCCTCGCACTCCCAACTTCAGGGACCGCAAGCTGTCAAAGCGATCAATCGAGTCCTCGTTGAATGACAACAGGCGGAACTGATTCAGTTCCACAACGGTCTCCAGCAGGTTGTGATAAGCGCGAGCCAGTTGTTCCTTCGTCTTTTGCCGACGCAGCAGGGTGTACCAACCGGTCAGTTGTTCTTCGACCGTGATGGCCGTTGTGGCGAGTGTGTTCAAGGCTTGTTGCAGCATCTTCTGAACGACCGGCGGATGGCCGCGCCGATAGAGCGTCAACGTATCCGTGTCCAAGACGTACAGGCTCATGGCAGCCCGTCCTCCCGATCGCGTTGCTGGCGGAACTCCTCAATCGCCTGGCACCAGTCATCGAACAGCGGATCGTCCTTCAAATCACCCGCAAAACGAGCCAACGGATTCTCGTCGGAGGGACTCGGTTCGACACAGACGACTTCCGCGTCGGCTGGCAAAACGGACGCGAACCGCGCCCGCCAAAGCCGTAGAGATTCCTCGGGGGTATCGCCTTCCACAGCAAACGTTTGTGAGGCAGCGCTCCTGGCCCGGAAACGATTTCCTGCCAAGCGTTCAATCAGCACTGGGATTTGCATGGTTTGCCTCCAATAAAAGCTGTGATGATCGCTACTCGTCGCCGCCGGTGTCGAGGACCGCTAGGAACGCCTTCTGCGGGATTTCGACCTGGCCGAATTGCTTCATCCGCTTTTTGCCTTCCTTTTGCTTTTCGAGCAGTTTGCGTTTGCGGCTGATGTCGCCGCCGTAGCACTTGGCGGTCACGTCCTTTCTCACGGCTGAGATCGTTTCGCGGGCGATGATTCGCGCGCTGAGGGCCGCCTGGATCGGGATCTCGAACTGGTGGCGGGAGATTTGTTCCTTGAGTTTCTTGCAGAGCTGGCGGCCTCGACGTTCGGCTTGCGAGCGGTGAACGATGCAGGCGAGGGCGTCGACCTTCTCGCCCTTCACGAGGACGTCCATCTTGACGAGGTCGGCCGCGCGGAAACCGATCACTTCGTAGTCCATCGTGCCGTAGCCGGCGGTGATGCTCTTCAATTTGTCGTACATGTCGAACACGATTTCGGCGAGCGGCAGTTCGTAGACGAGCTGCGCGCGGTTGGGGCCGAGGTAGTCGGTCGTCTTGTAGACGCCGCGCCGGTCGGCACTCAATTGCATGATCGCACCGATGCGGTCGGTCGGCAGGATGAAGTTCACCTTGGCGATCGGCTCGCGGAACTCTTGGATCTGTCCGGTGTCGGGGACGTCCTGCGGGCTGTCGATCCGCACGACCTCGCCCGTGTTCTTGAGCAACTCGTAGGTGACGTTCGGTGCCGTCTGGATCAGATCGACGTTGGCTTCCTGCTCCAGCCGCTGCTGGATGATTTCCATGTGCAGCATGCCGAGGAAGCCGCAACGGAACCCGAAACCGAGCGCCTCGGACGTGTCGGGTTCGAACGAGAAGCTGGCGTCGTTGAGGCTCATTCGCAGCAGCTCTTCGCGCAGGTTCTCGAAGTCGGTCGCGTCGAGCGGGTACATGCCGCAGAAGACCATCTGCTGCGGGACCGCGTAGCCCGGCAAGGGGACGGGTGCGCGGTTGTGGAACCCGGTCACGGTGTCGCCGACATGCACGTTGCCGAGCACCTTGATGCCGCTGATGATGTAGCCGACCTGGCCGGGGCCGAGGTCTTCGCACGGGACCATGTTCGGGCGGAACTGGCCGATTTCCAGAATTTCATGCGCCGAGCCGGCCTTCATGAACAGCACCTTCTGCCCCTTGCGGACGGTCCCCTCCTTCACGCGGATGTAGGTGATGACGCCGCGGTAGTGGTCGTACTTGCCGTCGAAGACCAGTGCCCGCAACGGGTCGTCCGGATTGCCCTGCGGGGCCGGGACTCGTTTGATGACCGCTCGGAAGACATCGTCGATCCCGAGGCCGGCCTTGCCGCTGACCCGCAGGCAGTCGGTGGTGTCCAGCCCGACGACGGTCTCGATTTCTTCGAGCACTTCGTCCGCCCGGGTGATGGGCAGGTCGATCTTGTTCAGCACCGGAATGACTTCGAGGTTGGCGTTGATCGCCGCGTAGGCGTTCGCCACCGTCTGGGCCTGCACACCCTGGAAGGCATCGACGAGCAGCAGCGCCCCTTCACACGCGGCCAGACTGCGCGAGACTTCGTAGTGGAAGTCGACGTGGCCCGGCGTGTCGATCAGGTTCAGTTCGTACTGCTGCCCATCGAGCGTGTAGTTGATGGCGACGGCCCGGGCCTTCACGGTGATGCCGCGCTCCCGCTCGACCGCCAGATCGTCGAGGATCTGGTC
The DNA here is from genome assembly GCA_043732205.1 of Schlesneria sp. Classification (GTDB taxonomy): domain Bacteria; phylum Planctomycetota; class Planctomycetia; order Planctomycetales; family Planctomycetaceae; genus Schlesneria. The sequence continues at coordinate 4,403 of JAYTIB010000473.1, forward strand.
GCGGAACTCGCGCAGCGTGATGGCCCCGCTTTTCAGCAGCAGTTGATCCGCGAGGGTGCTCTTGCCGTGGTCGATGTGAGCGATGATCGAGAAATTGCGAATGAAGCGTTGGTCAAACATGGAGCAATCAGGCAGGAGCGGTTCGGGGCGGGTTGAGAAGATCGCGGGCGGTTGCCTCCGTGACGGAGCCTGCGA
>JAYTIB010000474.1:0-11756 GCA_043732205.1 Schlesneria sp.
CGTCAATTCGAAGCCGGTTCCCTCGGACTTCGGTTTCCAGTCGGCCATGTTGATGCCGTTGGGAACGTACAGAAACGCCATCCGATTGGGAGCGGTGGCGGCCTTCGCGGGCGATGCGTCCGCCGCCCAACTCGTCATCGGCCCCATCGACTCCAACCACGGCAATGCGACGGCGGTGCTGAGACCTTGGAGGACAGTGCGTCGGGAAATATGTCGTTGCGAAATCATCATGCTGTCTCCTGCACTGCCAGATTGATCCAAGACTGTTTGGTGAAGTCCGCCATGTCTTCGTCCGTCCACTCTTCGCTGTAGTCGACAAACGATTGCGGCGGGATGTCTTCCAAGATCATCGCCGCCAATCGCAATCGCTCCGCAGCCGTGAGCTGCTTGATGGACTGTGCGTACAGCGTTTCGACCGTCATCTCTGCCTCAGCATTCTTTCTAGTCTTGCCCACGCCGCAATCGGAACGGATCGCTCTTCACGATCTCGCTGACCAGTACGGAAAACTTGTAGTCCTGCTTGGCCAACACGTCTTGGATCTGCATCACCGGTCGGCGGTCATAGTACTCCAACCCGCGACCCAAGGCGTAGATCATCAGCTTCTCGGTCAGGCAGCGGGTGAACTGGTTCCGCTTCTCCATCAGAATCGACTTCAACTCGCCGGGGCCTTGAAAGGCTTTGCCGTCGGGCAGAACTCCGGCCGTTTCGATCGGGAATTCGCCGTCTTTCGTGCGGAATGCGCCGATGGCGTCGTAGTTTTCGAAGGCGAATCCGATCGGGTCCATCTTGGCGTGACAGTTGGCACACGCCGGATTCGCGCGATGCTGCTCCATCCGCTGACGCAGCGAGCCGGTCAATTGGGCCTTCTCACCTTCGGGTAACTCGGGGACGTTGGCCGGTGGCGGTGGTGGCGGAGCACCGAGGATCTGCTCCAGCACCCAGCGTCCCCGTTTGACGGGTGAGGTCCGAGTCGGGTTCGAAGTCACCGTCAGAATGCTGGCTTGAGTCAGCAGTCCGCCGCGCAGTTTATGAGGCAGCGACACGCGGACGAACTCGCGCCGGGGAATCGGCTGTCCCCCTTCGCGTTCGGGCTTCTGTCCCATCCAGTTGCCCATCGTGTCGGCGATCCCGTAGTGGCGTGCGAGGGTCTCGTTGAGATACGTGTAGTCGGCATCGAGCATCTCCAGCACACTGCGGTCTTCGCGAATGATCGCGCCGACAAACTGTTCGGTCTCCTTGGCCATCGCGTTCCGCAGTTGTTCGTTGAACGACGGGAACTGCTTGGGATCGGGGGCGAATGTCTTCAGCCGCTTGAGTTGCAGCCACTGCATGGCGAAGTTGTCCACCAGCGATCTCGACCGGGGATCGGCAAGCATGCGGCGGACTTGGGCCTCCAGATTTTTCGTCAGTTCCCCGCGGCCGGCGAGTTGCAACAACTCTTCGTCCGGCATCGTGCTCCACAGGAAATACGCCAGGCGCGACGCGAGTTGAAACTCATCCAGCGCGTGTGGCTCGGCACTGTCGGGACGGTCGTCGAGTTCCAGTCGGAACAGAAACTTCGGCGACACCAGCACGGCCATGAACGCCCGCTGCATCGCGGCATCCCATGACAAACCTTCATCCTGGGCCAGCGTCGTCATGATCAACAGTCGTTCGATTTCATCCTTGGTGGCCGGTCGACGATAGGCTCGCGTGACGAACCGTGTCAGCACTTCGCGCGCTTGATCCGGCTTCAACTTGTCGGGTGAACACGCCAGCAGGGCACGGTGCGAGGCGGGACGGTTGTCGAGCGGTCCTTCCAGACCGAAGTAATCCACGTACAGCGTGATCTCGGGAGCCGCGCGGTCGGGGGCGAGCGCGTCGGCCGGTTCATCGGCGGGGCGCGAGGGCGGAGCGGCCGGCTTCACGATCGCCACGGCGACGCGTTCAATTCCCTTCGTCGGCGGGATGCGCACCTGAACTTGCTGCGGCTTGTCCGCCGATCGGGCGGTGACGTCCACAATCTTCATCACAACAAACGGTCGCAGTCCGGGCACGGCCAGCCCCGACATTCGCGCGGCTTCATCGTCGCTCACCCCACCGGCGACGTTCTTGCCGCTCACCAGAATCGCGATCTGCACCGGGACGTCGCCGGCCACCTCGGCATGGCAGTTCAGGCGAAAGTTGTATTCGCCATCGTCCGGGATCATGTAACGGGTATGCAACGGGCCGGTGTGAATCGGGTTGGTGTTGGGCTTCGTCGAGATGGCGCGCCACTTCTTTTCCGACACCCCCCGTCCGGCCGGTTCGAGATACCGGGCACCGATTCCCCGATCCGGCGGCTTCGGCGGGTTCGGGACGATGGCGCGATTGACGATGCTCTCCGCGGCCGACAGATACCGCTCCATCAGCACCGGCGACAGCGTCAGTACGTCGCCGATGTTGTCGAATCCGTGACCGATGTCGTCGGAGGGAAAGTCTTCGGCCGGGTTGAAGTCGACACCCACCAGATCACGGATGGTGTTGTTGTACTCGACACGATTCAGCCGCCGCACGGTGACTCGACCGGGGTCCGGTTTCGCATGACGATCGGCATCGTCAAACAGCGTCTTCACCAGCGACACGAACTTGTCCACGGCCACCGGGTCGGGCTTGGGCTGTTCCTTGGGAGGCATCTGCCCCGTCTCAACCATGTCGAGCACTTGTTCCCAGACCGCCCGCCGAGTCACCAGCGTCTTCACATCGCGATCCGCTTCCAGAGACAGATCCGCCTTCGGTTCCTTCCCGCTGTGGCACGCGATGCAGTGCGTCTTCAAAAACGGAAGCGCCTCATCCGTGAACCGACCCGCCAGCGCCGCCGAATCGTCAGCGGCCCAAATGTGAGGCGCATTCACGATCAGAGCGAGCGCGACGAACAGCGACAACCAACGAAGGGGGAGAGTCATAAATCAGGCGGTTTTGCAGAGGAAGCGGCGGGGGCGGGAGTGCGGGAGCACTGTCTCGGGCAGGTGCGGCGGGACAAAGCTATCGGAATCGTCCGCCGGTTGCCAGCGGATTCCTTCGATGGCCATGCTCAAACAGACTGGCGCGGGCGCGCCGGAAGTGCCGCCGCTTCTGGCGGACCGGAACGGAGCATGATGGGCAAGTGCCGGAACGCTCTGCAGAGGTTCGGCCCGTTGGCGAGTTCGGGCTGCTACGCCGCCTTCCGCGCGGCTTCGGCTTCGGCTTCGTCGTGGGTTTCGGTGACGAAGCCGGCGACGACATCTCCGAGGACGCTTCTCGCTTCGGACCGGTTGGCGTGGACGGCTCGTTCCAGCCGGCCGATCTCCAGCTTGATGGCGCTTAGCGAAATCGGTTCCCGCTCGGCGCAGAAGATCTTGGCATGCACCTTCTGCGCGTGCTTCTCGTTCCCGTAGAACAATTCCTCGTACATCTTTTCGCCCGGACGCAGTCCAGTGAAGACGATGTCGATGTCATCCGGATACCGCAGGCCCGACAGTGCGATCATGTCGCGGGCCAGATCGAGAATCTTGACCGGCTCGCCCATGTCCAGGATCAGCACCTGGCCCGAATCGCCCACGGCTCCGGCTTGCAGCACCAATTGGACGGCTTCGGGGATGGTCATGAAGAACCGGGTCATCTCGGGGTGCGTCACGGTCAGCGGTCCACCGGCCAGGATCTGCCGTCGAAACGTGGGAACCACGCTCCCCGCGGAATTCAGCACGTTGCCGAACCGGACGGTGATGAACCGGGTCTTGGACGTGGCGGCCACCGCCTGCAGATACTTTTCCGCGACCAGTTTTGTGGAGCCCATCACACTGGTCGGACGGACGGCCTTGTCGGTCGAGATCATGACGAAACGATCCACTCCGAAGCGATCGGCCAGGTCAACGACGCTCTTCGTGCCCAGGACGTTGTTTCGAATCGCGATCTGCGGATTCTCTTCCATTAGCGGCACATGCTTATAGGCCGCCGCATGGAATACCAGATCCGGTTGATGTTCACTGAATACGCGCGACAGCGTCGCCTGATCGTTGACGTCCACAATCGCGTAAACCAATTCGACGCTCTCGACGGGCTTTGCGGTGAATTCCTGCTCCACCTGGAAGACTCCGAACTCGGACTGATCGACGAGGATCAGCTTGGAGGGATTGAAGCCGATGATCTGGCGGCACAATTCCGAACCGATACTGCCGGCGGCACCCGTCACCAGCACCACCTTGTCGGTGATGCAGCCCGAGATCCCCTCGGTGTCCAACTGCGCCGGTTCGCGCCGCAGCAAGTCGGAGATGGTCACATCGCGGATCGAAAGTTTGACGCGGCCGTTGACGATTTCGCTGATCGCCGGGATGACATGCGCCTTGACGCCGGCATCCTGGCACAACTGGTGCAAGTCACGGACGGTCCGACCAGAGACGCAACTGGGAATGAACAGGTGTTTGGCGGTGAAGCGGGTGGCGGTGCGCGCCATGTTCCCGTGGAAGTTGATCACGGGCACGCCGCTGATCAGCGTTCGTTCGGCAGAGTCGATCGGGTTGAGGAACGAGACAATGTCGTGTTCCGACCCGGCGGCCCGCAGCGCACGCAGGATCGACACCGCGTCCGCATCCGCGCCATAGACCATCGTTCGCTTCCGCTCGGACCGCTGCAGATACCTGGCGAGTTGCTCCCAAACATAGCGCACCGAGGCCCGCAGCAGGATGGTTCCCAGCACCGTCAGGATCCAGTCGATCAGGATGACCGATCGCGGAGGGGCGGGAGTTTGGAGTCCGGTCAGGAAGAATCCAAAGACCAGCACGGACGCGACTGTCCGCAGCGCCACGATATAGGCCAGATCGGACATCGTCGTGTAACGGTGATACCTCCGCCATTCGCAGCCGAAGACGAACACCGCCGCCTTGATGACGAGCACGAACGGCAGGACTGCCAGCAGGATTTCCAGCGTTTCGGGAGAGAGGTGCAGGTCAAAACGCAGTAGAAACGCGACCGCCAGGGACGCGGCATACAGCGTCAGATAGACCGGCAAGGCGGCGATCAGCCGGTATCTCATAGGGGCGCTCTTTCCAACAGCTTGCCAGAATGCATGTCCATGTTGCTTCGACTCGATCATTGACACGTGAGGCGATGAAAGACAGACCCCGATCGATGCCATGCCCGTTCAGTGCCGTACGCCATGCTGCGCGCACCAACACCCAGGCGAGTCACGATCGCTGCGAAATGTCAGACTTTATGGGAGAAAGCGAATCTTTGGATTACATCGGATATGCGGAGCGAATTCATGAGGGAACTGATTCTCCAGCCACGAACATGGCCAGAAGCAGTCCAAACATCGTGCCGACGTCCGTAGCGGATGACGGAGGAGAGATCGGCAAGACGCTCCGGTGGGGTCTTTATCGCACGGGACCAATCGTGTCCAGACAACATTCGGACTCTGCCTGAGTTCGGATGTCGGTTTTCAGGGAGTTCACGGGTTCGGAGATTGCACGGGTTGCTGGTTTGGTCGAAGGCTCGTCCTGATCGGTCAGGGGTGCCGACCGCTCATTCGAAGCCCGCCCGAGTCTCGACGGACGTGTCGGTCCGTCGTGCGAGAGGATCGCCAAGAAACGGGGCTCCGCCATCCGTGTTGAAAATAGAAGTTGAGTCCTTCAGTCAGCCGTTTCGGCGGTGTCGGCAGACCCGCGCCGAACAGGAGCCGAACAGACCGTCCACGCATTTGGCGGAGAACCGAAAAAGGTCCATTAGCGCAAACCTCGTCTCTCGCTCTGGACTCTCATCTCTCGACGACACGCGGCAGTCATCCGGCCGGATGAGGAACCTGTCTTGAAAACAGGCGGCGAGCCAGGCTCGCTTGTGGGCTCGAGTCCCACGGCTTCCGCTCGGTGTTGATGAACGATTCGGGCTCATGGTCCAACAGGAAGACATCGGTCCTGCAAACCGAGCCCTGTCAGAATCCGGATTAGATCAGCGACTTGAGGATACGCACCGTATCGTCTGCCGCCTTGACGGGTGAGACCGCCGTGGTGGCCACGCCCGAGACGACTTTGGTGATGTTGTGATCGACCTTGTCCGGCTCGCGCCACGTCGCACCGACCGCGGTCGTGATGTAGACCGAAAACGTGTGATGCCCGGTGCCGGGGCGTTCACCGATGATGTGCAGGATCGCGAGGTTGCCCGGCAAGTCGGCGAACAGCGTTTCACCAATCCGATAGCCGGCGCGAACACGCCCCAACGTGACGACCAAATGCTCCGGCGCGGGACGATAGCCTTCACGCAGCAACTCGTCGCGCAGTTGCTTGAGATACGGGGCGAGATGGCCGGGGTCCATGATCGAGAACGCGTTCAAGCCGTCGGAAATCACGATCTGCACATCGTATTGACCGCTGTGGACGCGGCGCAGTTCGCGCACGGCGGCGAGCGATTCCGGACTGAGCCGTTCGCCGGATGCGGGATGCAAAATGTAGTCGGTGCGATCGGCTGACCGCGTCGACAGCGGACGGGCCATCGGAATTGTGGCGACAAACGCCGGTTCCATTTTTGCCCAGAGACTCGCCTTGGAAGCGACGACGATCTGACGAATGTCTTTGTCGAGCGCCGGTGCCAAATCTTCGGGATGCTCACCTTGCCCCGTGGCGACAAACACGCCGCGAGCGCGCACCGCGTCGATCTGTCGCTGTCCCGCCGCGAGAATCTCCGCGTCGCGGCGCGTGTCCCCCTTCTTGCGGCGGTACTTCAAAAACACCCAGAGCGGGTCGCCGAAGTGGCTCGTGGGTTGCCCTTGTTGATCGATGACTTCCAGCTCCGCGAAGAACCGCCACATCCGGTCGTTCACCCGATAGCCGAACTTCTTGCGCAGCCGCACGTGGTCTTGAAAGCCCGTGGTGAGATAGCCGAGCATCGGGTCGATCTTGGTGGGGAGCGCCATCAAGTAAGCCGGGTTGGCGGGCATGATCCGATCCAGGCACCAATCGAGATCGTCGAGCGACACGTCCATGTGCAACGTGGAGCAGACATCCAAGCCCAAACACAATCCGTGCAACTTGCCCATGACGATGTCTTCGAGGCAACATCGCACCAGTTGCTCGCGCGTGCGAAAGACCTCCGGCCCGATGAACCCGGCGACGTCGTTCAAGTGAACCCACGGCGCGAAGGGGCTGCCCGAGCGTTGTTGCGCTGCTTTCACCCGCTGCGTCAGGGCGCGGGCGAAGCCATATTTGCGAGCTTCGTGCAACACCATGTCGTAGCCATGACCGTGACCGTTGGTGAAATCGGCCCCCTGCCCGGTTTCGAAGTACAAGCCGTATCGCCCGTCACGCTGGTCGGCGTAATTGAGCATTTTCTCGACGCTGATGTCGAACGTGGCGTTCGCCGTGTCGCTCCCCGCGATGCTCTGAAACCAGATCCCCGTGCCGCCGGGTTGCGTGCGTTCCACCACGGCTTGAATGTCGACATGTGAGAGCACGCAGTGCGGTTGAACCGCTTCCAGTTCGAACGTCACGAGCAGATCGTGCAACGTCCGTTCGATCGCCGCGACCGACGCCGGGTCGCTGGAGACCGGGTTGTTCCCCAGCACGACATCCCCCACCGCGTACGACCAGCCATCAAACACCTGCCACTGAATGTCGCTCACGTTGTCGGTCGGTGAGTTCGGTTGAATCCGCGCGCCCAAATAACCCTTCGCGCCAATCTGGCTCCCCGGCAACGGGTTGAACACCTTCGCACCGACCGCGATCAGATCGGCGTCGCTCATCAACTTGACCACGCAGCCGATCACGTCGCTCGACAACCCCGGCATGATCAACTTGATTTCGGCCTCGGTCGCGCGGATCAAGAACTGCCGCAGCTCGCTCAACTTCCACGCGACCGTCTTGGCGGCGGCGGTGGCATTGATGCTTCGTTGCGACAGCTTGTGCAGATCGTCCTCGCGCAGCGGATGCGCATCGATCTGACCGACCGTGGTGTTGGCCAACAGCGAGCGCGCATGCCGTCGCGAAGCCTCGTCGGCCGCCGCGACACCGACGATGAGATCCCCCTCCTTGAATTCGTTCGCGGCACCGAGAATCTGGTGATAGAGATCCGGATCGAACGCCCCGCGCTCGCGTTGCAGATAGGCGAACACATCTTCGCCGATCTGCGGTGGCGAAAGCGAAACGCCTGTCGCTTGAGGAGCGGCGCAGGCGGGTCCACGAGTCTCGCCGACAGTCATCGCGACCAGCCCGCCGAGCGAAGCCCCGATAAACGAGCGTCGACAAATCATGGCGATATACCTCGCGCGGCCCGAATTGCGTTGTTTACCGTTCGAGCCGCGACCGTGAGGAAGCGGTCAAGCCCTCGCGGATCGCTCCCTTACGGTCGCGGCTCGTAAAGGGACATGAATGATCCGGGCTAGCGCGGGCGGTTTTGCCAGGCCTGCTTGAGCTCATCGAAGCCGCGCAGCGGTTCGTCGGTGGGACTGGCTGCGCCGGTCGTTGTTCCGGTCGTGGGCCGATCGCTCGTGCCCTCCCGAGAGACTGTTCCGGTGGCCGGTTTGGCCGCCGTCAGTTTGTGTTCGCGGGCGGGCTTGGCTTTGGCGGCAGGGCCGTCGGGCGCGATCATGGTCAGGCCGATTCGTTTCCGTTCACGGTCGACGCTCAGCACCCACACCGTGACCACGTCGCCGATCGAAACGATGTCCTGCGGCGAGCGGACGAAGTGTGCGGCGAGTTGGCTGATGTGGACGAGCGCCGAATCCTTCAGCCCGACGTCCACGAAGGCGCCAAAGTCGACCACGTTCAGCACGGTGCCCTGCAGTTCCATCCCGACTTCGATGTCATCCAGCGACAGGACACCCTTGCGGAACGTGGGGACCGGCAGATCCGCGCGCGGGTCGCGGCCGGGTCGCAGCAGGGCGTCGACGATGTCTGTCAGTGTCGGCAGACCGACCGTCAACTCATGCGCCAACTGCGGCGGTTCGACGGTGGCGAGTTGTTCGCGCAGCGGCGCCCGATCCGCACCCGGCCGCAACAGATCCGGGGAGACGTTGCAGCGCGCCAGCAACTGCCGCGCGACTTCGTAGCTTTCCGGATGAATCCAGGTGTTGTCGAGCGGCTCCTCACCGTCGAGCTTGAGGAAGCCCGCCGCCTGGGTGAACGTGGCGGGGCCGACACCGGGAACGTCGAGTAACTGCTTGCGACTGAGGAATCGTCCACAGCGTTCGCGGTACTCGACCACGCGTCGGGCGATCAGTTGATTGAATCCGGAAACGTGCATCAGCAGCGACAGGCTGGCGGTGTTCAAGTCGACACCGACAAAGTTCACGCACGATTCGACGACGTCGTCCAGCGCCTCCTTCAGTTGCTTTGCGTTCAGGTCGTGCTGATACATGCCGACGCCGATGTGCTGCGGCTCGATCTTCACCAGTTCGCTGAGCGGATCCTGCAACCGGCGGCCGATGCTGATCGTCCCGCGGGCGGTCGCGTCGAGACTGGCGAATTCCTGCTGACCGACCGAGCTGGTCGAATAGATGCTCGCCCCGGCTTCGTTGACGACGAGATACCGCGCTTCGGGACACTCGGTGGCGATCACTTCGGAAACCAGTTCCTCGGTTTCGCGGCAGGCGGTGCCGTTGCCGATCGCGATCACGTTGCAGCGGTGCTCGCGCAGGAACGCGGCCAGCTTGGCGCGGGCTTCCGCCTTGCGGTCGGCGGAACCGACAATGCTGATGATGTCGATTCCCAGCAGCGATCCGAATTCATCGAGCGCCGCCAGTTTGCAGCCGGAGCGAAAGCCGGGGTCGACGGCCAAGACACGCTGATCGCGCAGCGGGGGCTGCAGCAGCAGTTGCCGCAGGTTTTGGGAGAAGACCGAGATCGCATGCCGCTCGGCCTTCTCGGTCAGGTCGCGGCGTGCCTCGCGCTCCAGCGCCGGCCGGATGAAGCGGTCGAGCGCGTCACGTGTACAGGCGGTGAGAAACTCGCGGCAGGGATGCCGGTCCAACCGCAGATGGTCCAGCGCGGCGCGCTGTGCCTGCGGGTCGTCCCAGTCGAACGAGACGCGCAGCGCCTTCTGTTCCTCGCCGCGGTTGAGTGCCAGGATGCGGTGCGGCGGCATCTTGGTGATCGGCTCGCTGTAGTCGAAATAGTCGCGGAATTCGGGATGCGTTTGGTCGGCGGCTTTGGTTCCCGTGGACGTCAGTCGTCCGGTCTGGCGCGCCACGGTGCGACACCGTTCCCGCAGGTCGGCATCGTCCGAGATTCGCTCGGCGACAATATCTGCGGCACCGGCCAGGACGGCGGCTTCATCCGGCAACTCCAGATCGGGACGCACAAACGCGGTGGCGGCAACGCGCAGTCCGGCGTCGGCGAGCGATTGATTCCAGATCGATTCAGCCAGCGGCTCCAGCCCCTTCTCTCTCGCAATCGTCGCGCGGGAGCGGCGCTTGGGGCGGAAGGGGAGATACAGGTCTTCGAGTCGCTTGAGCGAGCTGGCCCGTTCGATCTCGGCCCGCAGTTCCGGGGTGAGCTTCCCCTGGCTGTCGATCAGCCGCAGGATGTCGGCCGCCCGCTCGGCCAGTTGCCGCAACGACCGGACCCGCTCCTGCACCGCGCGGATCTGCTCTTCATGCAGATTGCCCGTGCGTTCCTTGCGGTAGCGCGTGATGAAGGGGACCGTGTTCCCCTCATCGAGCAACTGCACCGTGTGCGTGACTTGTTCGAGCCGCAAGCGCAGCTCGGTGGCGACGCGCGCCAAGTCCACACCGGTTGTTGAGAGCTGATCCATCGTCGATAGCCGTTCCGTAGCCGACCTCTGCCTACCTTGAAGGGAATGGTATCGCATTTTCACACGGCAATGGGAAGCCAACAGAACTCCAACGGGACGCTGCGCGCGTGAGTGTGCGAGCGACGGCGCGATGTCAGACGTTTACCCCCGGTTCGACAATCCTTCTCATTCGCGCTCCTTTTGATTCGCGCGGAAATTGATCTTGTCCGCGCGAATCAAAAGGAGCGCGAATGTGGAAGCGAAGCGGTCCGGCCAGAACCAGAGTGACGAGACACCGTGTGCGTTGTGAGGCAACGGGAAACTCCCGGAAACCGAGCATGCCCAACCTGACGATGAATCGATGGCCCGCGGACAGCGGCGGTAGTTGCCGCTGTCTCATTGGCATTCAGAGACCGGCCAAGCTTGCCGCACATCCACCCGCGTTCGCGGGCGACTCCGCCGCGTGAGTTTGTTTGTGGGAGACCGGTTTGAAGCATTCACCGATTTATTCGTCAAATTGATCAAGACGGAGAATCGCCACGGCCGATCTTCCCTCTGCCGTGCTCTGCGCACGTCCGGGGAATGGCTGTCCGACGGGGATCCGCCATCCGTTCTGTCGCTTCGACCAGGGATGAATGATGCGACAACGCCTGCGGCTGTTCACTGGTGATGACTCTGCGGCTCCCGTGGCGGAGCAGCCGGTCAACGTTCGTCTCGCCGACATTTCCCGGGCGCTGCTCGACGCCTCACGCCGCAACCGGTCGTGGTTGGACGACTTCGCGGACGAAGAAGTCCAGGTCTCACCCGACCTGTACGAAATCCTCGCCGCCTACGTTCGCATGCGACCCGGTGCCTGACCCGTCGGGACACGACGGACCTTCATCTTCGAGGCATCGTTGAGACAGCCCGCGCGGGGGGACGTGAGACACTTTCGTCGTTTAACCCTGAGAGCGTGTGAATCTTTCAAGTTCAATGGCGGTCCAGCACAAGATGTCGCGTTGGCTTTAGCCGACGCGGTACGACATCTTGCGTGGGTTGAAAC
>JAYTIB010000475.1:0-1666 GCA_043732205.1 Schlesneria sp.
CAACTCTGGCAGGAGTTCGGGGGATTGCTTGGGCGGTTCGCGCTCGCCTGGCTGGCCGTGCGAATCGTTGGCAGACGGAATCTGTTGTGGCTGTTTCAGATTCCCGGCATGTTCTTGATTCCCCTGGTGTTTTTCTTCCCGGCGGCTGGCATGGTTCCGGGAGCCGACAACATCATGCTGCTGAAAGTCGGAATCTTCGTGACGGGATTCCTGACCGTGGCCCAATTTAGTTTCTGGGGCAACTATCTGCCGCGGGTCTATCCGGTGCATCTGCGCGGCACGGGCGAAAGCTTCGCCGCCAACGTCGGCGGTCGCATGGTTGGCACTTCGGCCAACGCACTCACCAGTCTGGTGTTTGGTCCGATGATTCTGTCATCGTTCGCGGGAGTGACACGGCCGGCCAGTCTCGCTTTTGCGGCGGGGACGACCGCGTTTCTGGTCTACCTGGTCGGTTTCCTCGCCAGTTTCTGGCTGCCCGAACCACAGCCTGAAACAGACCATGACTGAGGTGATCAGGCCAATTGGATCAAGACGTCTCATAGATCCTGTTAGGCGGTTATGGCGCGATACCGACTCCGCTTCTTCTTCGATCCGGGGGCCGGCATCTGCTTCTGGGCCGCAAATGATGCGGCTTGCGAGTGTTTTGACTATCCAATCGATGCCCGCAACCTGCCTCTGGCCGAGAACACTTGGCGGCGGATTTACTTCCTCACTTCGTGGTACGACACAAGCATCGATTGGAACTACCCACCCAACCCCTCGCCGTGGGATAACGACGAGCGCGAACGATTCAACCGGGAGGCACAAAAGCTGCTCGTGGTCGTGCGAGAAGAACTCGGTTCAGACTTCGAAGTTGTGGACGAGTCGGGGACGGCAAAGTCCGCCTAACAAGCGGTTCAACTCGACGTGTGCCGCGGCCGGGTTTGGGGTAAAATCATCGTCAATACTCGCGGCACAACGCGGGTTAACTTGGGCGTTGGCCCTCACGAAAACCAACATCAGCCCTCGTCGAACAACGCGTCGACAAAACTGTTGGGGTTGAACAGTTCCAGGTCGTCGATCTGTTCGCCGACGCCGACGTATTTCACCGGGATTCCCATGCGCTGACGGATGGCGACTGTGACGCCCCCCTTGGCGGTGCCGTCCAGTTTGGCCAGCACGATGCCGGTGCAGTTGGCGGCTTTCGAAAAGTGCTCGGCCTGGTTCAGGCCGTTCTGGCCCGTGGTGGCATCAATGACGAGCAGGCATTCGTGCGGGGCGCCGGGGATCTTCTTGTCGATCACGCGCCGGATCTTTTCCAGTTCCTTCATCAGGTTCGACTGATTGTGCAGCCGGCCGGCCGTGTCGATCAGCAGCACATCGACCCCCTCCTTCAGAGCCTCTTCACAGCCGGCGAACGCCACGCTGGCCGGATCGGTGCCGCTGGGGCGGGTGACGATCGGGCAACCGAGCCGCTGGCTCCAGAGGGTCAACTGTTCGACGGCGGCCGCACGGAAGGTGTCGCCCGCGGCGAGCATCACGGTCAGACCCTGCGACCGCAGCAGCTTCGCGATCTTCGCGATCGACGTCGTCTTGCCGGTGCCGTTGACGCCGGTCACGAGGATCACGGTCGGCTTCTGGTCGGACATCCGGAGCGGTGACAACGGACGCTGCGGATCCCACAGCG
>JAYTIB010000476.1:0-4588 GCA_043732205.1 Schlesneria sp.
CTCCGCCGACGGGACGTCCCGTCGGCGGAGCGACGGGACTACAGTAACGTCACCCAAATCTGATGGCTCACGAAGGCCTATCGCGTCCACGCCAGCCACTTTGCGAACAGGCCCTTCACGAACGGTGTCAGCCGGGTCTTGTTGTAGGCGTCGCCGCATTTGCGAATGGCCTCGGCCACGGTTGGATAGGGATGAATCGTGCCCGCCAGCCGTCCGAGCCCGATGCGGTTCGTCATCGCCAGCACCAGCTCGCCGATCATCTCGCCCGCGTGTTCGGCGACGATCGTCGCACCGACGATCCGATCGCTGCCGGCACGAACATGGACTTTGACGAAGCCTGCGGCGGTCCCTTCCAGAATCGCGCGGTCGACGTGCTCCAACCGCTGGATGAACGTCTGGATCGGCACGCCGCTCTCTTTGGCGGATCGTTCGGTCAGGCCGACATGCGCCACCTCGGGGGAGGTGTAGGTACACCAGGGAATGGTCAACGCGCTCACCCGTGCTCGGCCGAAGAACAGCGCGTTTTGAATGACGATCCGCGCCATGAAATCCGCGGCGTGCGTGAACTTGAAGGGTGAGCAGACATCGCCCGCCGCGAAGATGCGGCGGTTCGTCGTGCGCAGGCGGTCATCGACGGTGACTCCCTTGACGGGATCAAATGCCACGCCGACTGACTCCAGGTTCAGCCCCTCGACATTCGGCGTCCGTCCCGCCCCGACGAGAATCTCATCGACCGTGATCTCCAAGCCGCCCGGTACATCGGCGCGCGCGGTCTTGTCCGGGGTGACTGCCGCGTTCGACACGAGGGACAGCGTGCGAGTCGGTCGTTGGTTTGCATCACGTGATTGCACCCGTGTCACGGTCGTCTGAAACAGCACGCGGACTCCGTCATGCTCCAGCGCGGCGAGGACGAGTCGCGCCGCGTCCTCATCCTCGCGGCCCAGCAACTGCCGCGAACGGACGATCAACGTGACTTCCGATCCGAGTCGCGCGAACGATTGAGCCAGCTCGCAGCCGATCGGTCCGCCGCCGATCACCGCCAGCCGGCGCGGCAATTCGGTCAGTGAGAAGACGGTCTCGTTCGTGAGGTATCCGGCATCGGCCAGTCCCGGCGTGTCCGGGTGCGCGGCGCGCGCTCCGGTCGCGATGACCGCCCGTTTGAACCGCAGCGTCTGCCCGCCCACGTCGATCGAGTCCGGTCCCGAAAACCGACCGCTGCCCAGGAAGACGTCGACACCCAGGCTGCGGAATCGCGCCGCGGAATCGTTGGGCGCGATCTCGGCACGCAGCCGTCGCAGTCGTTGCATGACGGCACCGAAGTCGGGTTGCGGTCCACCGGGGACAGGCACGCCGAATCGTTCGGCGTCACGAACGGCGGCCGCCGCGCGGGCCGCGCTGATCAAGGCTTTGGACGGCACGCAGCCGACATTCAAACAATCGCCACCCATCAGATCGCGTTCGATCAGCGCGACTTTCGCACCCAGTCCCGCCGCACCCGCGGCTGTGACCAGGCCCGCAGTCCCGGCACCGATCACCACGAGGTTGTACCGTCCCGACGGAGTGGGGTTCGTCCAATCGGCCGGATGGACGTGGCTCGCCAGTCGCCGATTGAATTCGTCGGCGGGAAGAAGCGTGGGGTGAGTCATCGCGGGAAAGTACTCCTGTTCATCGGTGATCCCGCTCCGGGGTGATCCCGGCCGCAGATCGTTGAGTCAGTAGATTCATTAACTTCTTGACGGCGAGCGGAAACAGACCCAGCAACGTGAAGGCGAGGGCCAGTTGCCACGTCAGGATTCCCGACAGGCCGGTGTCCCGCAGAGACTCCAGGCTGCCGACCGACGCGCCGGCGTAGACGTAGAGGCACGTCCCCGGCAGCATGCCGAGTTGGCTGACCCACCAGAATGTCGACGTGCGAACGGGCGTCAATCCCATCACCAGATTGACGAGAAAAAACGGCACCTGCGGAATCAGTCGGAGCGTGAACAGGTAGAACGCACCCTCGCGCGCGAGAGCCTCGTTGAACGCCGCCAGCCGGTCGCGGAAGCGGGCCTGAATCGCGTCCCGCAACAAGAACCGGGACAACACAAACGCGATCGTCGCCCCCAGCGTCGAGGCGAAACTGACCAGCACGAGAGCCCGCCAAAATCCGAACAGCCAGCCGTAAACGAGCGACATCAACGCCGCGCCCGGCAGCGACAGTCCGGTCACCACGACATACAGCACGAACGCCGAACCGAGCACGAGCAACGGCTGGTCCTCGACCGCCTGACGCAGCGCGGCTTGCTGGCGGACCAATGAATCGAGCGACAGCGCGTCACGGTTTCGCACGAAGACCGCAGCGACGATCGCGATCACCAGCAGCACGGCCACCCGGCGCAGCCACGCCGATCGACGCGGTGTGGATGCGGACTCGGTTGCGCTGGAAGCGGAATTCGATTCGGGCATTGTTCAACGGTCCGCGAGTGGTCGGCCAACTTGAGATTGCCCGGTCGCCCGGACACCGTCGTCCGGGCGAATTGATCGAGCCAACAGTAGAACGAACTGCGGGTCATCGGCCAATGGCACTGACTCTACCAACCCGACGCGTGAGTTTTGAAGTTGCGCCATTTTCGTTTTCGCCCCGAGGGGGCCTCGCAAACCAGCCCAGGGCAAGCGAGCGCATGCGAGCGCCGCCCTGGGTCATCCGTTCCGTGGATTGTGTGCCCTGAAGGGGCACGGGATGTCATCACCAGTTCCGGTGCCCTTTCAGGGCACGACATGTTTTGTCCGGTTTCCCAGGGCGGCGCTCCCGTTGGTCGCTTGCCCTGGGCTGGTTTCCGACGCCCCCTCGGGGCAAAGACACGAAAAGGCGCAACTTCAAAAAGCGTGAGCGAGGGCGGGCGATAGCCTGGATTATTCATGAGGAACCACGGAAAACACGGAATCACACGAAAGTGGCAGAGTTGCAGCAAGTCGACGTCTTGCACTGCGTTTGTAGAGCAAGAGAAGACGCTTTCACGCAACGTCTGACTCTTGTTCCCTTCCGTGAAGTTCCGTGTTTTCCGTCGTGAATAATCCGGGATCGGGGCCGTTCCCTGCAATTCCCTCGCTGACGCTTCGGGTTGCTTGGCTCAAGTCAGTGCCATTGGGTCATCGGCTGCGGGCCACGAGCCGTCAGTCATGGCGAACGACCGAATGGAACCGTAAACTGCCCGCGGCGATTTCCACAGCACTCTTGCAGGAGACTCATCATGGTGTTGCGTTGGTTGGGACCGGGATTGTTGCTGGCCGCGTGTGTGATCCTTCCGTTGTCGATCCAGGCCGCGGATGAACCGGGGTATCGCCCGTTGTTCAACGGCAAGGATCTGACCGGCTGGGACGGAGACACCATGCTGTGGAAGGTGGCCGACAACTCCATCGTCGGCGATTCGCCCGGCATCAAGCACAACCAGTTCCTCTGTACGAAGGAAGAGTACGGCGACTTCGAACTCAAGCTGGAATTCCGCGTGAAGGACGGCGTCGGCAACTCGGGAGTGCAGTTCCGCACGAAGCGAGTACCCAACAGCACCGAAGTCTCCGGCTATCAGGCGGACATCGGCGAGAAGTACTGGGGCTGCCTGTACGACGAATCCCGCCGCAACAAGGTTCTGGTCCAGCCGCCGGCCAGCTTCGAGGCGACTCTGAAGAAGGGGGACTGGAACGAGTACTCGATCCGCGCCGAAGGGGACCACATCGTCCTGAAGATGAACGGCGTGACCACGGTCGACTATCGCGAGCCGGACGCCGACATCGCCCGAACGGGAATCATCGCGCTCCAGGTTCACAGCGGCGGCCCGATGAAAGTCGAGTTCCGCAACATCCGGATCAAGCCGCTGGGCAAGTAGCGGAATACTGTAGTCCCGTCGCTCCGCCGACGGGACGTCCGGTCGGCGGAGCGACCGGACCACAGTAACGTCACGACTCGGTGCTGTTCGCGACCGGCGGAATGTAATGATTCGCCAGCTTGGCATAGTCCTCGCGCACGGGACTGAAGACATCCAGCACCCGCGCGGGACCGTCGACTGCCACGGCACGATGCGGCACGTTGGGCGGGATCAGAAACATCGAGCCTGCCTCGACAATCCGCGTCTCATCACCGATGGTCAGTTGCACCCGGCCGGAAAGCAGGATGCCGCCTTGTTCATGCGGATGATGATGCAGCGGCACTTCGGCCCGATCGTCCATTTCCAGGTACGACAGCATCAGGTTCTGCCCAAACGGAGTCCGCATCCGGCAGCCCGGCACGGGAGAGATCGGTTCGAACTGACTGAGATCAATGAATCCCACGGCATTTCCTTCCGGTGAGTGTGAAGCTTGGCGAAGGACCGATTATGAGATTCGCGGCGGGTTGCGCCCAGCACCCTCCCCGCATTCCGTGCAGCCCTGCAAAAGCGGACAGGCCAAACCATGCCTCATACAGCGACTCTTCTTTGGGAGTGCTCCATTTTTTTGGGAGTGCTCCGGCTTGACGGAGCTTTGGAATTTTGGATTGCCGCAAAGCCGCCTTGGCAATTCACTCGCAAGAGAGATCTCGCAGATTCCAAAGAAAGCGGCCGAGCCGCATTCCAAA
>JAYTIB010000477.1:0-1662 GCA_043732205.1 Schlesneria sp.
ACGCGGTGGAAGACCCCAGGGTGTTCCGTCGCGTCGGCTTTTTTCGTTTGCGACTCCACTTCGGATGACCACACAAAGAGCAGCCCGGCCGATGCCGGAAGGCTCGTTAGTGAGTAAGCCGACGCGATGGAAGACCTCCGGGTCTTCCGCCGCGTCGGCTTTTTTTCGCCCCTCAACAGCGGCGAGTGTGTACCGGCGGAAAGTCCGCCCGGTCTGTTTTGGACCTTTAAGGATGGAGAGAATTACGATGCGTCACTCGATGACAGGTTCCCGCAGTGTGCAGTCCAATGGAGTAGTCAGTCGGCACCGCTTCACGCTCAAGGGTGTGACGGCTCTGTTGGCGGTCGCTGGTGTCATGGCCCTCGCTCCGGCTTTTGCCAAAGATCCCGCCGCGGCGGAGGTCAAGCCGACCAGCAAGGCGCCCGCGATTCACGCCCACATCAACGCTCATGCCGATTCCGTCGCGATTTTGGACAGCCTCGAAACGCTGAAGCTGTCGGCCGCGCAGCACGTCCAGATCAAGGAGATCGTCCACAGCTACGATCGGTCGATCGGCGTGGTGTGGAAGCAATTCAGCGAACGCTACATGCAAACGATCAGCATGGAGACAACGCTGCTGGCCGCCATCGAGGACAACCTGACTGAATCCCAGCGGACTCAGGTTCGCGACCAACGGCGCAAGACGGCCCAGCACGAACAGGCCGTTGCGGCCACGAGCACCAAGGTCAATCAGGCCCCGGTCACGAAGGACGAAGAGTCCACCAAGCCCGCCAATTCCGCCGACGAGGGAATCGCGGCGGCCGGTGTGACACTCACCGACGCCCAGGAGGCTGCGGCCGACAAGGTTCAGGAGAAGTACCACTCGCAACTGCGGTCGATGAACCGTGACATCCAGGGTCTGCACACCCGGTTGGTGTCACTGGAAGCCGACAAGCTCGCGGAAATCGAAAAGGTGCTCACGAAAGACCAGCTCGCGCAATTGCGTGCGAGTCGGCAGAACGCTCCCGCCGCTCCGAAGGTGGCGATGAGCCGGAAGGAATCAGCGAAGTCTGAGTAGGGCTTTCCGCTTCCGTGGCACGGGTCCGCGAGGAACCCCGTGCCACGGTGGGCGGGTTCGATCAACTTCAACTGTGATGGATTCACACGGGACAAATCATGAAACGACAACTGTTCTTCTTGATGCTCGCCATTGGCCTGTTCGCCACGGCGACTGCACAGGGCACGGCCCAGGCTCAATCGCTGGTCATCGGCCGGGGCGGTGTTCAATACAACGGGTACGGCCGGGGCTACTACGGTGGTTACGGACAGAACTACGGCGGCTGGTACGGTCCCCGCATTCAATCGTATTCGGGGTATGGGAACGGCCCGTACGGGTACGGTTCGGGAAACCTGTACCAGTACCCCGTCAACAGCGGATACAGCTACTCAAACGGGACTTACTACGACGGATACGGGAACCCCGGATATT
Organism: Schlesneria sp.; assembly: GCA_043732205.1. Classification (GTDB taxonomy): domain Bacteria; phylum Planctomycetota; class Planctomycetia; order Planctomycetales; family Planctomycetaceae; genus Schlesneria. Next base: position 1,469 of record JAYTIB010000477.1, read on the forward strand.
ACGTCCAGCCTTACGCACCCGCGTACCGGCCGTATGGATTCGGCGTTTACATCCAGTGAAGAAGAGGCGGCGCGCGATGTCGTGCCGGGGACCAGCAGAGGCGGGTCTTTCGGCACGACGACGCGGCCAGAAAACAATCATGAACATGAACCACACATTGCATCACTACTTTTCCCGAGGAAGCGACATGCAGG
>JAYTIB010000478.1:0-1658 GCA_043732205.1 Schlesneria sp.
GTTCTAAAAGGCAAAGGGGAAGGACGGCTTTCGGCTGTCAGCTAGTCGGCTGTCAGCTAGTCGGTTGTCAGCCGAAAGCCGACCAGCCGATCGCTGAAAGCTGATCCCATTTTTCTGACCGCGATCACGAAACTCCCGCCAACTCGGTCGCCCGAGCGACGCGGCCGATCCCCAGGATGTAGGCGGCTGTGCGGAGCGGAACTTTCTTGTCGTGGGCGATTTGCCAGACGGCATCGAAGGCCGTGGACATCCGCTGTTCCAATCGACTGCGAATCTCTTCCAGCGGCCAGTGGACGACCGACCGGTTCTGCACCCACTCGAAATAACTGACCGTCACGCCGCCCGCATTGGCGAGGATGTCGGGGACGACCATGATTCCCTTCTTCAAGAAGATCTCGTCGGCCTCGGGAGTGGTGGGATCGTTGGCTGCTTCCACGATGTACTTGGCTTGCACCGTCGGAGCCGTCTCAGCGGTCAGTTGTCCGCCGAGGGCCGCCGGAATCAGGATGTCGACGGGCAACGCGAACAGCTCGGCATTCGTGATCGGATCACCGCCTGGAAAACTCGCCACGCCGTCGTTCTTCAACGAGTAGGGGAGCAGCGACGGGATGTCCAAGCCGGTCGCGTTCGTGACGCCGCCGCGATGGTCGGTGATGGCGACAACCCTGGCTCCGCGTTCGAAGAGCAGGCTGGCACAATGGCTCCCCACGTTGCCGAATCCCTGCAAGGCGACCGTCTTGCCCGCCAGCTTCTGACCCAGGTGATGGAATAGACGCTCGGCAACGACAACAACGCCACGACCGGTCGCCTCCTCGCGACCTTCACTGCCATGCAATTCCAGCGGCTTCCCGGTGACGCACGCCGGCTGGAAGCCGTGATGTGCCTGATACTGATTCATGAACCAGGCCATGACCTGCGAGTTGGTTCCCATGTCGGGTGCGGGGATGTCCGTATCGGGGCCGACCATGTCGTGGATCTGGTCGACAAACTTGCGCGTCATCCGTTCGAGTTCCGCCTTGCTCAAGCTGCGCGGATCGACGGCGATGCCTCCCTTGGCCCCCCCGTACGGCAAGTCGACAACGGCCGTTTTCCAAGTCATCAACTGCGCGAGCGTTCGAACTTCGGCGTCGTCCACTTGCGGGTGAAACCGCAGGCCCCCCTTCATCGGTCCGCGGGCGCTGTCGTGCTGGACGCGATAACCGACAAACGTTTCGATCTCACCGTTGTCCAGCCGGATCGCGACCTGCACTTTGACGTCCCGTTCCGGTGTCAGCAACAGTGTCCGCAGGCGCGCCGACAACCCCAAATGATCGGCAGCCCGGTGAAAGAACAATTCCGACTTCGAAGCATCATGGCTCATGGCGTTTCTCCGGAGAGGTGCGGTTGCCGACGGACCGTGCCAAGTGACATCGTACCGCTGAACCGCGATTTCATGGGACGTATGGGACTGGCAAGCCCCGAGAGACTCATCGGTCCCATGCGTCCCCGACGTCCCATCAGCCGGTCACTGGACGGCGAACTTCCCGGTTGCGATCCCGCGTCGTTTCACCGCGCGGGACCATTCGTGCCTGCCATTCATCGAGTCCCGCCGACCCACTGGATTTCATTCCGCGGTGCGGCGTCCTGACCGAGTGGTTGTTCGTGCTGTTGAAAGTATC
>JAYTIB010000479.1:0-1658 GCA_043732205.1 Schlesneria sp.
GGCGGTCGCGGGATCGATGCGCTGCAGTTCCGCGTGCAACGCCGCGTGGCCTTCTCGCTGAAGTTGCTCGTCCAGTTCACGGCGCAGCGTCCAGTCGGCGGCGGGGCCGGCGAAGAGGCCCCGCAGCACGCCGCGCAGATACAAACCGGTGCCGCCGACAAACAGCGGTCGACACCCGCGCGACACGATCTGGTGGCAGGCCGAGTCGGCGGCGGTCAGATAATCGGCCAGGCTGTATTCCTCGTGCGGTTCGAGCACGTCGACCAGATGATGCGGCACGCGGGACCGTTCCTCGAACGAGGGCTTCGCCGTGCCAATGTCCATTCCGCGGTAGAGCGTCATCGAGTCGAGCGCGACGATCTCCGCATTCAGGCGCGCGGCGAGTGACAGTGACAGCGCCGTCTTGCCGCAGGCGGTCGGCCCGCACAGGAACCAGCATTGGGACAGCAATTCAGCGGGAAACTGCACGGCGGGATATCCAGGAATGCCGGTCGACGGACAACGTCATCGGTCGGCGTGTGATCAAGGGGCGACGCTGTCGCGGTGGAAACGGGAACCGGCCACAGGCAGGACCGATTCTCGCACGGCCATCGTCTTTCTCAAAGTAGGGTGGGACCAGCTCGCATCGAGCGCCGGCCCACCATCAGGAAACATCAAGAAGTGCTGGTGGGCCGGCGCGGCGAAGCGCCGCTGGTCCCACCCTACTTCCTGCCCAGTTTGAAAAGGGCAATGGCCCTGCCGATTCTCCCGTCGAAGTTCCCATCCCCTGCGCGCGGGACATACAATGCCAACCCACCCAACTCAGGCCGACCCCGCAGCGTCAGGATATCGCCCGGACCGGGGGATCGAAACACGATCGCAGGAGAGCGCATGCCGCTATTTGAAAGTCGCACATCACTGAACGCCACGCCCGAGCAGGTGTTCGAGTACATCCTTCGCCCGTCGAATCTGCAGGCCATCGCTCCGCCCGAATCCCAGTTCGTGTACGTTCAGCCGCCGCTCTTGATCGAACTCGGCAGCCGCCTGGTCTGCAAGGTGCAGGCGTATGGCATGATCCAGCAGTTGTCTTATGAAATCGTGGAACTGGTGTCACCCGAGCGGTATCGCGAGAAGATGGTCGAAGGGCCGCTCAAGCTGTGGCTGCACGACTACATCGTCGAGCCGTCGCCGGACGGCGGCGTCATCCTGATCAATCGGATCGAATTCGAACCGCCGGGCGGCCTGATGGGCCTGATCGTCAACGCGAGCCGCATCATGGACGCGCTGGAGGACGGTTTCGACTACCGGGCGAAGGCGCTGCAAAAGGTGTTCGGATGAGCGACGGCGACGAAGACCGCACCAAGAGCGAAGCCGACCAGCGCACGCTGATGGCATTGACGTTGGTCGTGTTCGCCGCCTTGCTACTGCTGGGACTGATGGCCCTCGTTATGCCGCACCTGTTGGGTGTCGTGCTGGTTGTCGGCGGCATGCTCCTGTTCGGCAGCGCCCATTACATCCTCTGGGGCTGGTGGCTGCCACGCTTTCTGAACCGCGATCGTGACGCGGATGAGTAGCGGCCTCACGCGAGACGTCATCGTTGATGCCGCGCGCGGGGTGCAGTCGCTCAATCGTGGTCGGCATTTCTTGTCCCCTCTCCCGCCCGTCTTCGGGGGGAGAGG
>JAYTIB010000480.1:0-1655 GCA_043732205.1 Schlesneria sp.
TGCGTCATCACCTTGATCAGGAAGGGGATGTTGGTCTTCACGCCGCGGATGCGGAACTCTTGCAGACACCGCTCCATTCGCGCCGCCGCGTCTTGAAAGCGCCGTCCGCGGGCCGAGACCTTGACCAGCAGCGAGTCATAGAACGGATTGACCACCGCGCCGGAAAACGCGCTGCCGGCGTCGAGTCGGATTCCCATCCCGCTGGCCGAGCGGTAGTGCGACACGCGGCCATAGTCGGGCATGAAGTTGTTGGTCGGGTCTTCGGTGGTGACGCGGCATTGAATGGCAAAGCCGTTCGTTTTGATGTCCGCCTGATTCCCAAGGCCGATCTCCGGGTCGGAGAGGGGGACACCCTGCGCCACCAGGATCTGCGACTTCACGATGTCGATGCCGGTGACTTCCTCGGTCACGGTGTGCTCGACCTGGATGCGCGGGTTGACCTCGATGAAATAGAACGTGTCGTGATCGGTGTCGAACAGAAACTCGACGGTTCCCGCGTTCTGATAATCGACCGCGCGGCCGATCTTCAGGGCCGATTCGCAGATCGCATCGCGAATCTCGGTCGCCAGAAACGGGGCCGGCGCGATCTCAACGACCTTCTGATGGCGGCGCTGCACCGAGCAGTCGCGTTCAAACAGATGGACGAGGTTGCCATGCTTGTCTCCGAGCAACTGCACTTCGATGTGCCGCGGGCGCTGGATGAATTTCTCGACGAAGATGTCGGGGGAACCAAACGCCGAGAGCGATTCGCGCTGCGCCTGTTCGAACAGTCCCGGCAAATCCTCGGCCTTGGTGACGACGCGCATGCCGCGACCGCCGCCCCCCTTGGCGGCCTTCAAGATCACGGGGTAGCCGAGCGACTGCGCCAGATTCTGTCCGTCGGCGACGTTGGCGATCGGCTTTGAACTGCCACCCAGCACGGGAACGCCGGCCAACTTGGCGATCTCGCGCGCGGTGATCTTGTCGCCGAGTTGTTCCAGGATCTTCGGCGTGGGACCGACGAACTGGATGCCGGCCGCATCACAGGCCCGCGCCAATTCCGGGTTCTCCGAGAGAAACCCGTAGCCCGGATGGATCGCGTCGACCCCGGCCGACTTGGCGATGCGGATGATGGCGGGAATATCGAGGTACGCCCGGATCGGTTCCCCCGGTTTGCCGATCTGATACGCCTCGTCCGCCTTGAAGCGGTGCAGCGCGTAGCGGTCCTCGTGTGTGTAGATGGCGACCGTGCGGATATCCAATTCATGGGCGCTGCGGAAGACTCGAATGGCGATTTCGCTGCGGTTGGCGACCAGCAGTTTTTGAATGGGCTTCATGCGGAGAACGACTTTCAAAGGAAGTTGCGACGACCGGAGCGGGGCACAGGATACTTGAGGCATCCCTCGGGTCGCAATTCTCGGGCACGGATCTGTCGCGCGAATGCATCTGAGGAAGTCAGAAGCCGGTGGGCTGTCCTTCGTACCGACCCCAAGCCTTTCGATGTTTTGCGGAGAATCTGGAATTCGGACCAGTTTGTCGCTTCGGGGCAGATCCGATTTGACTCACGGGGAACCCGACCTATCTTTCGGGTGTTGGGGCCAACCGACCCACGCGACCGAACGCCGAATCGACGGCGGCGGTCACCACAATCTGATGCAGACACCGTACAGCACTCG
>JAYTIB010000481.1:0-4560 GCA_043732205.1 Schlesneria sp.
CGACGGGACGTATCGCAACGGAAGTCGCCGCGCGCCTGATTCTCAACATCACCACACGTCCCGTCGGCGGAGCGACGGGACTACAGTTGGGCGGAGCGACGGAATGACAGTTCACTTCGCGCCGATGCAATACAGCGACTCCACTCGCTTGCCGTCGCGCTGGGCGGAGACTCGCATGTAGATCCGGCTGCCGACGATCGTCGGCGTGGCGTAGACGTCTGAACCGAGTTGATTGTCGCCCACCAGTTCAAACCCGGCCGGAGACGCCTTGAAGATGTACGTCTTGCCCGCTTCGCTCGTGGCGAAGATGTGCTCGCCGACCATCACCGGCGAGGCACTGAACGTCCCTTCGATGCGGCCCTTCCAGACTTCCTCGCCCGTGTCGCACTTCCAGCACATCGCGACGCCCGCATCGAGCACCGTGTACAGATACCCGTCACGGACCAGCATCGAGGGGACATAGACCCGCGTGTTGTTCTTCCAGACGATCTTTCCCGAGCCGTCGGCGGCGATCGCGGAGATGTGATTCGTCGGATACCCGCCGCTGGTGAAGATCAGGTGGCCGTCGGTCACCGTGGACGTCACGCATTCGGTCGTCGAGCCCTCGATCTCCCAGAACTTCTTGCCGGTCAGCGGATCGAAGCTGGTGACCAGATCGCATCCCGTAAAGATCAGTTGCTCGCGCCCCGCCACTTTCAGCACGATCGGCGACGTGTAGTTCGGCGTCTGCGGGCGAGACTGCTTCCAGACGATGTCGCCCGTCTCGCGGTTCAGCGCCGCGATCGCGCCGGTCCCCTTGTTGTCGGCGGAGACCAGCAACAGCGAGCCGTACACGGCGGGCGACGAGCCGAATCCCTGGTGCAGGATGTAATCCGTGATCTTCGTCTGCCAAACCTGCTTGCCGCTGCGATCGAGTGCCGTCGTGTAAATCGCGCCCGCGTTCAAGAAGTTGATGTAGATCCGCGGTCCGTCGCAGGCGACCGTCGATGACGCCAGCGAGCTCTTGTTGTTGCCCTTGGTCTCAAATCCCCCCTGGTGAATCTCAGTCTGCCAAAGTTGTTTGCCCGTGTTGCGGTCGAAGCACAAGACCGACTGCACCTGGCGGTCGTGCTCGGCCGTGGCGAGGAACACCTGATCACCGACCACGGTCGGCGAACCGTGTCCGCGCCCCGGCACGGGACTCTTCCACAAGACGTTTTCCGTCTCGCTCCATTTCAGCGGCGGATGCTGGTCGGATGCGGCGATGCCGTTGCGGTTGGGACCGCGCCACCACGGCCAATCGGTCGGAGCAACCGTCACCGCGCCCGGCTGAGACGGCAACCGTCCAACGTCCTCGGCGTGCGCGGCCATCGTGACAAACAGGCTCAGTCCGAACCCAGCACCGGCACACAATCGTCGAAGCATGAAAAGCATCCTTAAAATTTACTGCAGTCCCGCCGCTCCGCCGACGGGACCGTCGCGGAGGTGGAGCAAACCCTGCAGGCACGCAGTTCGCCGCGCGTCCCGCCGACGGAGCGGCGGGACTACAGTAGGTTTGCCGGGAAAGTCGGTCAACCAACATACGCATTGGCTACGCCAGAATATCGCGGACGATCTCGCCATGCACATCAGTCAGGCGGAAGTCGCGGCCGGCGTACTTGTACGTCAGCTTGAGATGATCCAATCCCAGCAGGTGCAGCATGGTGGCGTGCAGGTCGTGCAGATGGACCTTGTCTTCCACCGCGAAGTAGCCATAGTCGTCGGTCTTGCCGTAGCCAATGCGCCTCCCAACACCAATGAGACGTGACCCCGACTTATCTTCGTCGCAGTCTTCGCTATGCTCTTCATCATCCCTTCGCCGACGTTTGGAGCAGACTGCATGACACGAGCACGGAACGGCAACTCGCAGGGCATCTCGCGCTGCTTGACTCTGTGGGGTGGTCTTGTGGGTTGGTGCGCGGCCGGTTGTGGACAGGCACCGCTGCCACCGCCGCCGTCACAAAGTCACGAGACCACCCCGCAGACGACAGTGCCGGTCCGTCCAGTGCCGGTCGTGCCACTCGCAAAAAATGACAAGCCACCGCCCAAAGTCTCCGACAGTGTCGTTCTCAAACCCATCGCCGACCCTCCGGCACGAGCGCCGAGGGCAATCCAAGTCGAGAAGCTCACGCCGATCAAAGGGCCGGGGGATGTCGGTCAGATCATCACGGCCCTGGCGCGGGACCATCTGGGGAACGTCTGGGTCGGGACGGAAGAGCGCGGCGTCCTTCGCCATTCACCCAAAAACGAGTGGACACGATTCACGGCGCACGATGGCTTGGGAGATGACTACGCCCACGCCATCTGCGAAGACGGACTGGGTCGAATTTGGGTCGGGCATCGGAATCACGGCGTCTCCGTGTTCAATGGCGAGACGTGGAAGAACTACGATGTGCTGACCGGGCCGCTCGGCGAACGGGTGTTCGACATCCAATGCTCGCCCGTCGATGGCGATGTCTGGATCGCCACCTGCCTGGGGTTGGCCCGCTATTCGGAAACGAATCGTCGTTGGTCGTACTTCACCCGCGCGGACGGCTGACCCAGCGATCAGACCAACTCGCTCGCGTTCGATCCGCAGGGGACGCTGTACGTCGGGACGCAATGTGACGGCTTGGCCGTGGGCGAGTCCAAGGACGGCTTTCGGTCGTGGCGAGTCATCTCCGGCGAACTGTCGGCTGAAAAGTATCGCGATCCATTCGGGAGCGGCTTGCCCGGCTCCCAAGTCAACGATGTGCTCGTTCACAGTTCGGGCGTGACCTACGTCGCGACGACACTCGGACTGGGCAAGAGTGCGGACGGCGGCGCATCGTGGAAGTATCTGCGCGGCCGGGACTACCACGACAAGGTGCGCGGACGCACGCAGAAGCCGCCCGCGAATTGGAAACCACTGTCCGCCGAGCAGCAGACCGCCCAACTGTTGCCCGAGGACCACGTCACCTGTCTGGCGGAAGACGATCGCGGCTTGCTGTGGGTTGGGTTCCGCACGCAGGGGTGGCTGATCCTCGATCCCAAAACGGGCGAGATGCAGGCGGAACCGCAGCCGCTCGAAAAGGTGGAGGACGAAGACTTCAAGTGTCTGTTACCGATGGAAGACGGGCGGGCGTGGCTCGGTTCCTACGGTCACGGGTTGAGTCGTCAGGCGGAGGCGCCGAAGCTCGTGGCGGCCAAGCCGCGCAAGGAACTCGCGCCCGCCGAGATCACCACCACGCGCGCCGTTCATCCCCAACCGGCCGCACCTCCGACCATCGCGGAATTGGCGGCATTACAGTCGCGGATCGAACGCGCCAAGGAACCGCTGCCCGAATTGTGGGGCACGTTCCTCAACGACGATTGGGCCACGGAAGGGGATTGGGTGGGACGCCTCGGTCGGCACCAAGCCGTGCTGTGCGCGGCGGGGTCTCCCTTGAACCACTACCTCGGAATGGGCACGCACCACATCGTGCGCGGAGCCATCGGCCCCCACGCGACGAAGGACGACGGGCTGCGTCACTGGTTGCACTGGCTGAAGACGGACCAACGCCGTGTCCTGTACAACCCGACCGTGGGCAGTCGGCGCGAAGCCGAGTGGGACGATCACGGCGAGGCGTATCCGTTCTCACATGAGGGGCCGGATGTCTGGGTCATGCTCGATGTCCGCGAAGGGCTGCATCGTGCCAGCCTCTACTTCGTCAATCCCAACGGCGATCGGGGGAAGGAACGGTTCCGCGATTACCTGCTGGAACTGAAGCCCTATTACGAGGGGGACATCGCCCGTGCGGATCGCGGTCGCACCCTGGCCCGGGCGCGCGTCTGCGACTTCTGGGGCGGCGTCTACAAACAGTTTCTGGTCAGGGGACCGAACAAGTATTGGATCAAGATCAGCCGCAACGACAGTTTCAACACGATCGTCAGCGGCGTGTTCCTGGACATGGTCGACCGCCCGTGGCCACACGAGCATCTGCCCGAGATCTGGATGGGGAGCATCCACTATCGCGCGCCGCCGATGCCGGACGACTTCGACGATCTGTCGCCCGAGTTGCCGCAAATCGTAGCGTTCAAGACCGCGGCGGACCACGGTTGGAAGTCGCCCCGCACGGCGAACTGGCAGAGGACGGCCCATCTGCTTGCCTATCGCGCCGCCTTGGCGGATGACACCGCAATGCCCGATCTCCTCGCCAACTGGCGCTGGAATCTGCGTATTTGGTCCGACGGGGACCGCAAGAAGTTCGATGAGCAGATGAAGATCGCTTGGTTCATCATCTGCCGGAAGTTTCCTGATTTGGAAAAACAGTACAAGCCTTGAAGCACCGCCACCTTCCATGTTTTTAACGCCCAGGGTCTCCGCATCTTAATCGTCAGTGATTTGGGCGAGGAGCGTTTCGAGGTGGTCGTTGTTCCAGCCGGCTTGCTTGCGTTTGCAGCGCAGGCTTCCTGATAGCCGGGTGTCCTGTTGGAGAATCATCAGCGCCAGTTGCCGGAGCAGCGAGGCGATTTCGGGGCTGGCGTCCTTGCGGATGCGGCTGGCATCCTGTGCAAAAACTATATTCAAGGACCAGTGCAAGC
>JAYTIB010000482.1:0-11656 GCA_043732205.1 Schlesneria sp.
CCGCTCGCAGGCATGAATGAGATGTTTTCGTTTAACCGCGTGGGCATCGCCCCGCGCGTTTTGAACGTGAATCACCGCTCACGCGCGGGGCGATGCCCACGCGGTTAAACGCCCCCCCGGTGGGAACTGGGGGCGATCGAGTGGCAGGTGTCAATTCTCAATCAGCCCATTCTCCAACCGCCCCGCCATGGCGTTGGAGAAAGAGTGAGTTTCTGGCCGAACCGCATCATGGAGGTTTTGCCGCACCGTCTTCCGATTTGGTGGGAAACGAAACCTTGAGATAGATCTCCGACAGCGACAACGTGCAACCGAGGGATTCGACCGTCAACGCGGCGGCCAGGCCGGTGCGCTCGTCCAGCCGCCAGACATTGTCCGCGCCGCGCGCATGGCGTTCGACGAATGGTTCCGCCTGATCGATGACGATGTACTCGCGCAGGGATTCGATCCGGCGGTAGTAGCGGAACTTGGTCCCCCGGTCGAAGTCCGCCGTGGTGTCCGACAGCACCTCGATCACGACCAGCGGGTTTGTCAGGGTGTCCAAGCCCTTGTCTTCAAACTGCGGTTCCGAACAAACGATCACCACATCGGGATAGACGTAGGGACCGTTCGGAATCCGCGTCCGCATCTCACTCGGATAGACCTCGCACGGCTTGTCCTTCAGTTGCTGGCGTAATTCGGCCGCAACATTAAACGCAATCAGATTGTGCTTGCGCGAGGCCCCGGCCATCGCAAAGATTTCGCCGTCGTAGAACTCACTCTTGCGCTCGGCTTGCCGTTCAAATGCAAGGTACTCCTCCGGTGAAACTCGACGAATGGGAGCGGTGGACATGGAGATCCTCCAAGTTTTCTGAAGCGCGAAGCGAACGAGACTGAACCACGGTATGAAACAGCCCGACTGCGGGGAAGCAGCCGGGCTGTTGTTCTTCTGGCCAATCGCTCAAGGCTCATCGCCAACAGCGACTTTCTACAGCCCCTTGTCGATGATCAGCTTCAGAAGATCGCCGACGCGGTTGCTGTAGCCCCATTCGTTGTCGTACCAACTGATCAGCTTGAAGAACCGGCTGTTCAGTTCGATGCCGCTCCCCTTGTCGAAGATCGACGACGACTTGCTGTGGATGAAGTCGCTGCTGACAACCTGCTCGTCGGTGAATTCGAGGACGCCCTTGAGGTACGTCTCGCTGGCCTTCTTCATGGCGGCGACGATGTCCTTGTAGCTGGTTTCCTTGACCGTCTTCACGGTCAGATCGACCACCGAAACGGTCGGCGTCGGGACGCGGAAGGCCATGCCGGTCAGCTTGCCCTTCACCTCGGGGCAGACCAGTGACACGGCGATGGCCGCGCCGGTCGAGCCGGGGATGATGTTCTGGGCCGCCGCGCGGCCACCCTTCCAGTCCTTCTTGCTCGGACCATCGACCGTCTTTTGCGTGGCCGTGTACGAGTGGACGGTCGTCATCAGACCCTCCTCGATGCCGAAGCCCTCCTTCAGCAGCACATGCACGATCGGCGCGAGGCAGTTCGTCGTGCAACTGGCGTTCGAGATGATGTTGTGCTTGGCGGCATCGTACTTGTCGCAGTTCACGCCCATCACGATGGTGATGTCCTCACCCTTGGCCGGAGCCGAGATGATGACCTTCTTCGCACCGGCAGTGATGTGCCCCTTGGCCTTCTCGGCTTCGGTGAACAGACCGGTCGATTCGATGACGATGTCGACGCCAAACTGCTTCCACGGCAGTTCCGCCGGAGACTTGGCGCTGACGACGTGAATGTCGCGGCCGTTGACGATCAGCACGTCGTCCTCGGCCTTGTCAGGGCTGGACTTCTTGGAACTGACTTCGCCGGCGAACCGACCCTGTGTCGTGTCGTACTTGAGCAGATAGGCGAGGTTGTCGGCGGGGACGATGTCACCGACGGCGACGACATCGACATCCTTGCCCACCAACCCCTGCTCAACCATTGCCCGGAACACCAACCGCCCAATGCGGCCAAACCCGTTAATCGCGACCTTCACCGCCACAATGCATCTCCTGAACTTTTTTGCCCGCCGCCGTGACAGAAGCTGTTGCCCGTTGTTGTGTGACGAGAACCAACTTCCACCCGCTTTTGCCGGACAATGGGGATTGTCTGCCGGACAGAGCGTCGAAAATCGACGCGGCACATCTTCACAAGTCGTGCCAAGCACGAGACTTCAGCCGGTGACGGCGGGGATTATAGTGGGCGACCACCACGCAAACAAGGAAACACGGTATCACGGAGGTTCGGAGTTCCGCAGCGGTCCATTCAATCCATGCAGTCCGCTCAGTGGGAAACTGGCGTTCTGTGATGAATCCGTTGCTGCCCACAGGACGATTTGTTTCTTGGAACCCACAAGCGTGTCAGGCTCGATGGATGACCACCGGGGTCGCATTGAGTTCAACGGCAGTTCCGAGTCTTTGACACCGTGTCACCGACAGACTCGCCCACGGTTTCACGCCAACGATACGAGGCACGGGAATGATGTTTCGCGACGACCTGCTTTCTGTTCTGGACCTGGGCTGGGAAACCTCCCGTCAGGCGTGGCGTTTGTTGTCACCCGTCGCAGCCGGGCAAGGGACCTCGTTCTCACCCGCGGCGGTCGGATCGACGGGGCGCGACTTGGATCAACTGGCATACGATCTGCGCCGGATGGGATATGACAAACCAGCCCGGCTGGCGTACTCGGTCGCTTTCATCCTCAATGGACTCGCCAATCAATCGATCCTGTGTGACCGCGAAGTGGCCGACAAGACCTCGCAAATCGTCGCGGTCCTGGCCGAAATGCTGTTGGAGCTGGAGGCGACGTCGCAGGTCACGACCAGGGAGCCGGTCGAGATCGTGGAGCACTTGAAGACTCACTGGGGATTGGTGGTCTTTGGCGAGAATCATCCGACCACGGAATCACCGCGTCCCCATGTCAGCCAGCCCGCCGACGAGCCAAAGCCACCCACGGAAGAAGCACTTCCCGATTTGGCGGCCATCAGTGACGAACTGGTCTGGGTGAGCGAATCGTTGATGAAGCGAGTCCTTCAAGCGGGTGGATCTCCCTACGCCGTGCCCCTCAGCCGCATCCATCATCTCGGCGCGACGATTCGCGACCGGATTAACGCGCAGTCGAAGTCTCAACGCACTGCACGGCAAGAGTCAGTCCCGCTCACCGAAGCCCCGCAGTCAATACCCGCCAGACAACCGGCAACGTCGACGATCGTGTCATCGGTCTTTAACGCTGTCAGCGAATCCGTTGTTGTGGAGGAGCTGTCGCCGTCGACGGACCGTGGTGCCCGGCCGATTACCGGCGACCCGTTTGCAGACCGCACGCCGCGCGTGCTGGTCATAGATGAATCGCCGTTCTTTCGCATGCTGCTGACATCGGCAATCGAAGCCGCCGGTTATCTGGTCAGGGCTGTGTCCTGCCTGGCAGTGGCTCAAGAAATGTGCGCTTCGGAGCGCTGGGACTTGGTGCTCTGCGCCGGAAACGAACTCACCGGCAACGCCGACGGATCCTGGGACTGGCTGCGTGACCAGGCCGCCGCGTGGAATGCGACCGTGATTGGCTTGTCCTCAGGAGCTGCGGAGCTCGCCCCGGAGTCTGTTTCTGTTGTTCCCCGCACCGACGTGAAGGGGCTGTTGACCCTGGTCAAGACGACGCTCGGCCCCGCGTCTCAGGCGCTGCGGATCAGTGCGTGAGTCGCGTGGGACATGCCTCTGGCTTGTCCGTCTTCCGAACGCGATCACCGGCAAGCGGGACGCTTGTCCCACGGCGTCAACCGAACAGCGACTTTGTGCTCTGGGCGAGATTCTCCAACCCGTGATGCGTCCGGACACCGCGGTGGCCGTGTTGGGCGAGGTCCATTCGCAGCGCGTTGTTTGTGAGCACCCGCTCCAACGCGTCGGCCAGTTGCTCCGGAGAATCGGGCGCGACCAGTAGGCCGCCGCCGGTTGATTCGACCAGTTGGGGGAAGGCCCCATGCGCCGGCAGCACGACCGGCAATCCGTTCGCCCACGCTTCCAAGACGTAGATTCCCTTCGGTTCGCGGTACACGGTGGGGACGCTGAACACGTCGAGTGATTTCAGGAACTCGATCTTGTCGCGCTTCTCCGCCGGGCTGCCGATGTACTCGAACGCGTCGCCCAGTGGTGCCGCGCTGCGCACGACCTCATCGAAGTAGGGCCGGTGGTGTGCCGCGAGATACCCACCGGCGCGCAGCCGCACGTTGGGGATTCTCTGACGCAACAACAGCACCGCTTGCACGAGGCGATCGAGTCCCTTTTCTGGGCAAACCCGCGCGAAGTAGCCGACCGTCGGCGGATCACCGCACCGGGCCTTTGGTTGCCCGTCGTGTGGAGCGCAATCGATCGCCAGTGGCAACTGGCGGAACTTGGCGACCGGCAGGTTCAAGTAGCCCGCCATGTGATCGCGGTAGTAGTCGCTGTGGGTGATGAACCCGTCGAACTCCGCCGCCCGCTCGGCCAGCAGCGCCATCGCCCGACCGCGATACGGTTCCACCAAGCCGTCGAGAAAGATGTCGTCCCCCTGCAGGATGCAGTGAATCGGCCCGGAGAACGATTGCCGGATTGCTCTCAGCGTGCCGCTCAATAGGGCATTGCTGAAGCAGACCACATCGGGCTTCAGTTGGGAGACGTACGCCGCGAGTTCCTCGCCCGCGCGGCGGTGCGGGCCGTGCTCCCCTTCGATCATTGAGACCGTCATCGCCCCCAACTCGCGCGCATCGGTGCTGATCGCCCGCCGGGTCACCATCCGAATGATGGCCGGAGCATCGAGCCACCGCGTCAGGAATCGGGGGACTCGACTCCACCAGGCGAACCGATCTTCCAGGTAGGTGTTGATCCCGCCGAAGAAGACCGGCGACGACGTTTGGTCTTCCTCGTCGACGCGGATGGGCGTGTACAGCGGAATCAGGCTGACTTCCACGTCCGCCGCGTGCAGCGCCCTGGCCCACGTGTTGTCGTGGATGCACGAACCACAAAACATTCCGGCCCCGCCGGCGGTGACGATGGCAATGTGCATGGTTGAAGACCGCTCCACGATGAAGACGAATTCGTTTAACCGCGTGGGCAACGCCCCGCGCGTGATGGAGTACAGGGCGTTGTTCCCGTCATCGGCGCGCGGGGCGTTGCCCACGCGGTTAAACGACGAACATCGCCAAACAGACCCGCGACCGGTTGGCAATCGGCGATGACGTCATTTCGACGTGTCGTGCAGTTGCCGGTAGTATTTCAATCCCGGTGCGAAGAACGATACCGCCAGCACAATGCCGAGCAAGATCAGGCCAAAGTTGGGAACAGGCAGCTTGCTCACGGCCGCCATTGCGAACGACGTGGCATACAGCGCGATCGCCTGAATGTAGAACTTCCCCGACAGGATGCCGGCCTTGGCCAGAAACACATTGCCGGCAATCAACGGCAGCACCGGTGATAGTGTCAACACGGGAAGCTCCAGCAGGGCTTCGACCCCGAACAGCAGCATGCTGGAAAAACTGCTGCCGACCCAGAAGTGGGCGATCTGGCGTTCGACAAACGTGATCGGTCCCGATCGTCGCCGCAGTTCCCAGAAGATCATCGCCCACGCACCGACGCCGACGGACCAGAGCGCGGCGTAGGGCCAGCGATCCGAGACCCCCTGCCACTGCATCACGTTGGTGACCAGGCAGAGCACAAACACGACCAGGCTGTGCCACATCCAGAGCAGGCCCCAGTTCTCCAGGACGGCGGCGTGATGTGTCTCGCGAAACGCGCGGGTGATGATCTGCGACAGATGTGTCGACCGCGCCGAGATCGGCTCGTTCGCCAGATAGGCTTCCAAGTCCTGGGCCAGCGCGTCGGCTGTCGCATATCGCAAATCCTGCGGCTTTTGCAGGCATTTCAACGCGATCATTTCCAGATCGGGATCGACCTTCGGATTGAGCATTCGCGGCGGCACCGCATCCTGCTCCAACACCATCAGGACCGTGTCGACGGCGGTCTCGGCCTGGAAGGGCGGACGGCCCGTCAGCATCGCGTACAGAATCGCGCCCAATGAATAGATGTCCGACGCGGAACTCACTTCACCGCGACTCCCTGCCGCCTGTTCGGGAGCCATGTAACTCGGCGTCCCCAGGATCGCGCCGCTGTGGGTCAGGCCCTGCAATCCGGCCGAACGCGAATCGCCTCTGTCCGTTTTCACCCGCTTGGCCAGTCCAAAGTCGGTGACAAACGTGAGGCCGTCGTTGTCGATCAGGATGTTCGACGGCTTGAGGTCCCGGTGCAGGACGCCGCGTCGATGCGCATCGGCGATCGCGCGGCAGATGGGTGCCAGCATTTCCGCGGCGGTGCGCGACGGCAGCGGCCCGTCCAGCAGTCGGCGCGACAGCGTGGTCCCTTCGATCAGCTTCATGCTGAAGAACGGCCGACCGTCGATCTCGCCGACTTCATACACGGGGACGATGTGCGGATGATGCAACTGTGCCGCCGCTTCCGCCTCGGCACGGAACCGGGCCAGATCCGCCGGGGATGCCAGGTCGCCCCGCAAGATCATCTTGAGGGCGACGATGCGATCCAGAGTCTTTTGCCGTGCCTTGTAAACGATCCCCATTCCGCCGCGACCGAGTTCCGCGAGCAACTCGTAATCTCCGAGATCGCGGGGCTCGAATGTTTGCGGGCCACCCGGCGAGACCGCTTCGTGCGGCGTGCCGTCTGATTCGTCAAACAGCCCGTCGAAGCTGGCGAAGTCTTCGGTGATTTGAATCGTGGCCCACAGCTCGCGCAGTTCCCGTTCGAGGTGCGGATGCGTCGCGATCAGATCTTCCAACGACGAGGCCGGGCCGCCGCGGGATCGCTCGAGCATGCCGTCGAGCAGTTCGACCAGGAGTTCGTCGTGATTGTTCACCGGGATTCCTCTCCCATCAGGGACGGACGCTCGCCCAGGATGGCCCGCAGTTTTCGCAACGCACGCAGGTGACGCATCCCGGCGGCCGCAGGACTCAAGCCCAGTGCCTCAGCGGCTTCGCTGTTGCCGAGTTGTTCGAAGTGCCGCATCAGCAGAATGTCCCGGTCGTCTTCGTCCATCTGATCCAATGCGGTCAGAAACCGCTGTTCCAGTTCCCGGCGAATGCTTGCTGCCGCCGGTGTCAGTTCGCTCGCCGCCAGTTGACTCGCCAGATCGAACGACGACTGATCGCCGAACTGCGGCGCGGCGAGCGACCGTTCGCGGTCGAGGCTGCGGCGCTGGGCCCCGCGGTGCCGCCGGTGCATGTCGATCATCCGGTCCTTGGCCAGATGCCGCAGCCACAGGTGAAACGGCATGCACGGATCAGCGAGGTACTCCTGCAACCGCTCGTTCGCCTCCAACAGGACATCCTGCACGACATCACTGGCATCCACGCGCCGGGCGATTTTGCGGTCCAACCGCAGATGGATCAGTTTTCTTAACGCGGCCCGGTGCCGTTCGAGCAACTGGTTCACCGCCTCGGGCTTGCCCCGTCCGGCATCGGCCAGCAGTTCCAGAGTGACGGTATGTTCGGGCCAAAGTGGCATTGGTCAGCGGCTGATGATTGGAACGGGATGAAACGAAGAGGCTGTGCGAACACCGACTTTTGGGAAGACGTCAGTGACTGGCGCTTTCTTCCCGCGCCAGTGGATAGTCGCTGATGGGCAGGCCGAGTGACCGGACCACCTGTAATCTGCGCCATCCGCGGGTGGCGAGATCCTCACGCACCGCGACTTCATCGGCCGCCATCAGCCGCTTGTCGAACGGCCCGTCCACAACGACCGGTTCGAAACCGGGGTCAACGATGAATTGAGCCAGGACCGGGTTGCAACGCAGGTGCCGCTCGGGAGCCGTCATCAAGTGACGCGCTTCGATCTCGCCGATCACGTACCGCAGATAGAGGTCGCTGATGGTGATGTCTTCGACTTCGTCACCACACACTTCGCACATGTAGCCCTGATCGCATTTCGCCATGACGCAAACACCAGTTCGTTCGGGAACAGACGGCCGACTCGCGGGACATCATACGGGGCGACGCGGGAATGTGGCACTTGGGCAGGGCTCTTTGGGTGTGGCAGGGTGTGCGTCACGATTCTGGGTGGAATCCGAAAGGCCGTTCATCCCAGTCTGCCGAAGTCGCGGCGGCTCTTGGGCGAGCGGCAGGAATCGGCAGACAAGCACGCTGCGCAAGATACAAGCACGATGCGCAAGCGAGTGAGTTTTCAGGCACACTCGCTTGCGCATCGTGCTTGTAGGGGGACAAACATTCATCTTCCGCTCGCCTGACTCCTTCAGAGTCGCCACCAACCCGTTCATTCGATTTCACCCAGAATTGAGAGGGATGTAACCGGCGTTCCGGGGTTGTTTGTCGGGGGATTGGTCGTGACAGAAAGTGCCTCCTTGGGGAAGACACGGGTGTTGAATGAGTCCGTGTGGTTCCCGGCAAGGAGGCTTGGGAATGGTGGCGAATACTCGGGTGGAACTCCATGTGGCGGGGATCTTGGGCGAGTTGCGTGACGCGGCGAACTGGCTGGTGGAAGCGGCCGAGGCGGGACTGGCCGCCCATGACGTGGAGCGGGGTTTGTTTCGGAAGGTGTTGGAACTGGGGCGGCAGATGTTCGGTGGGTTTCTGGCGATGGTGGGGACCGGCGACCTGGGGGAGACCACCGAACTGTCTGACGGTCGCGTCGTGCGGCGGCTGGGTGAGCCGCGGGTGCGCGAGTTGACCACGGTCTTCGGGCGGTTCGCGGTGACGCGCTGCGTGTACGGGACCGATGAGCATCAGGCGTTCGCGCTCGTTCCGACCAATTCACGGCTGCAACTGCCCGAAGGGAACGTGTCGTATCTGCTGCAGGAATGGGACCAGTTGCCGGGGGTCGACCAGGCCTTCAGCGTCGCACGCGACACGTTGGACACGATCCTGCGGATCAGGCAATCGGTCGACACGCTGGAGCACGGATCGCGTCAGATGGCCGAGGCGGCCCGATGTGCATCGAATGAATAGTGCCGCCCCTTCAGGGCTTGGTATTCCCGACAATCCGCCAACCCAGGGCGTTGCCTTGGGCTGGCATAACACCGCCCCTTTGGGGCTGAAATCCCAAAAGGTGCAACTTCAAAACGTGTAAGCGAGGGTGAACCGTGGCGACGCCCTCGCTTACGCTTCGGGTTGGTGTGCGGCCATGAATAATCCGGGGGGTGCGGCCTGTCCTCCACCACACAGGCCGCAGATCCCGCACAGACAAATTCATGGCATGGTTTCATTATCAAGCATTGTCCGTAATTACCCCTTCCTTTCCCCCGTGCATGGCTTTCGACCTAGATTCTGAAGTACACGCGTATCAACACTTGGCGCAGAGACTGGAAAGACTGCCGTGCATGGCTTTCGACCTAGATTCTGAAGTACACCGTGAACTGTCACATTGGGCCAAAACGGCAACAACAGGTGAATCATGAATCTGTTTTTTGCGGATCCCCGCACTTCGACGTGTGGGTCCACGGCACAGGCATTCACGTTGCCGGCCGCCGACCTTCAGGATCTGTGCAACACGCCGCCTATTGATCGTCGGCGGCTCCTTGAGAACTGCATGGGAAAACCGGCGTTTGCCGTTTCGCTGCTGGAGGAGTTTGCGAAAACCGCCACCGGCCGCCTTGAAGAATTGGCGGCTCAGTCGCAACAGGGAAACCTGCACACGATTGCCGACATGGCCCACGGCCTGCGGGGCGTGGCGGACATCCTGGGTGCCAGCGCACTCCGTGAAGCCACCGTCGACCTCGAAGCGGCCTGCCGGAACGGTGACCTCGCGCAGACAAAACGCCGGATTCGGCAACTTTGCCGTGATGTGCAGCGCGTCCAACAGGACATTCCCCGTCTCTGCCGGACGGTCCTGCACCCGACCGCGTGATTGCCTGGCGGAAGCAAGATTCACCACGTGGGCAACATATCCTTGAGATGTGTGCCGGTGGCTGATGACGAAGACCGACGACCGAAGCGGTCGAACGAACAACAGTCGTCGAACGAACGACCGCGCGGACGCGACGATCGCCGCGGCTTGCCAACGACGGCGCACCTTCTTTTCCAGCGCACACCCTTCGTAATGCGGGTCCGTCAATGACGGTCGCGGAAGCCTGGCGCTTCCGACTATCATGCCGCCATGAATGCTCCACACTCCCCCGTTGTCTCCCGAGACGATCTGGCCCTGAAGTTTTTGGATTCGCTCCCCTACGCGCCATACCCGGTGCAGGAGGAGGCGATTCTCGCGTGGTTTGAAACCGACACCGGCGTGATGGTCTGTGCGCCCACGGGAACAGGCAAGACGCTGATTGCCGAAGCGGCCATCTATGAGGCGCTGCACACCGGCAAGACGATCTACTACACGACGCCGCTGATCGCGCTGACCGAGCAGAAGTTTCGTGAATTGCAGGACACCGTCGCCCGCTGGGGCTTTGCCCGCGAGCAGGTCGGGCTGGTCACCGGCAACCGGCGCGTCAACCCGCAAGCCACCGTGCTGGTGGTCGTGGCCGAGATCCTGCTCAACCGGTTGCTCAACACGCACTGGGCGGCCCACGTCGAAACTCAGGCTGAACAGGCGGCCTTCGATTTGGAAGTGCGGCAGGAGCAGGACAGACAGAACGCTGCTTCGACCGCGACCGCGAACCCCGGTGTCGATGACGGTGCGAGTACCAATGCCAGTGACAGCGCGTCCGCAGTCGTTGATCTGATCGGTTGGGAAGAAGAACCGGCCGCGAAATCGATCCAACAAACCGCCGCAGCGACACCGCAATCAACGGCGTCTGCCACACCATCGTCGGCCCCTTCGGCGGCACTCGATTTTGACCACGTCTCCGCCATCGTGATGGATGAGTTCCACTGCTTCTCCGACCCCGAACGTGGAATCGTCTGGGAATTCTCACTGGCGCTGATGCCCAAGCACATTCGCTTGCTGCTGCTGTCGGCGACGATCGGCAACGCGGCCACGTTCACCATCTGGTGCGCCCGCACTCACAAGCGCCGGTTGGAACTGATCCAGAGCTCGGATCGTCGCGTCACCCTGCAATTCCGCTGGGTGCCGGACAAGCTGCTGACCGAGCACCTCGAAGAGATGGCCGCCGGAGACGAGGAGACTCGCCGCACTCCGGCCCTGGTGTTCTGCTTCAACCGCGATCTGTGCTGGAGTGTCGCCGAAGAATTGAAGGGGAAGTCGATGCTGGCCGACGGCCAGCAAAAGCGGCTGGTGGCGGAGCTCGACAAACTCGACTGGTCGAAGGGGGCGGGGACGAAGCTGCGGCAACTGCTGATGCGCGGGGTCGGCGTGCATCATGCCGGCATCCTGCCCAAGTACAAACGGGTCGTCGAGGAGCTGTTTCAGAAGAAGCTGCTGACGATCTGCGTCTGCACCGAGACATTGGCATCGGGCATCAACCTCCCCGCGCGATCGGTCGTGCTCCCGTGCCTGCTCAAGGGGAAGCCGGGCGAGCAGAAGATCATCGATCCGAGTTCCGCGCATCAAATCTTTGGACGCGCCGGCCGGCCGCAGTTCGACAAGGAGGGCTTCGTTTACGCGGTCGCGCATGAGGACGACGTCCGCATCCTGCGCTGGAGGCAACAGTACGATCAGATCCCCGAAGACACGAAGGATCCGCTGCTGATCCGGGCGAAGA
>JAYTIB010000483.1:0-1649 GCA_043732205.1 Schlesneria sp.
CCTTCGACGTGGGCTTTCATCAATTGCAGCAGCGACGACTTCGTCACGTCGGCATAGGGTGCTCGGCCCGTGAGCACGAAGCACAGCGTGCAGCCCAGCGAATACAAGTCGGCTCGCGCATCGACCGAATGCGTGTCGTCCCATTGCTCGGGAGCCATGTAGTCCGGCGTGCCCAAGATCTGCCCGACAGTCGTCAGTCCGCGCTGCTGCTCGCCGTCATCGCCGAGCCGCGCCAGGCCCAGATCGAGCAGTTTGATTTGGCCGCTCTTCGTGACGAACAAGTTCGACGGCTTGATGTCGCGATGGACCAACCCATGCTCGTGAGCGTGTTGCAGGCCCAGCGCCGCCTGACGAATCGCCTTGCAGGCATCCCGCACCGACAACGGGCCGCGAGTCTTCACCAACACCGACAGGTCCGTCCCCTCGACGTACTCCATCACCAGAATATGCGTGCCGTTCCATTCGCCCGCGTCGGTGGCCTTGATGATGTGCGGATGATCGAGCTGTCCGATCGCCTGCATCTCACGCTCGAACCGCGTCACCGCCGCCGCGTTCGAGGCGAACCCCGGCGGCAGCACCTTCAACGCAAACGTCTTGTTCAGCTTGGTATGCCGAGCTTCATAGACGGCTCCCATTCCACCCTGGCCCAGCTTCCGCACGAGTTCATACGGGCCGAGCTTCGTTCCGACTTCTACGACATCAGGCTTGGTCTGCGCGGACGCTTCCTTTGATTCAGGCTGGCTGCCTGATCGTGACTTGGTGTCTTCGATGACGGTTCGGTGCTTCGTTTCCGACATCGATCCGCCGTCGCCGATGGGAGGTGGCGTGACGACGGAGCGATTCGGCGGGATCGGCTCGGAGTCTGACATTGTTTTGCGACCTCACACCATTCAACGGACGGAGATAATCATCAGAGAATAAACCACGAAACAAGTTCTCGAAACACTGACACATCAAGGAATCTCGTCGCGTGCCATCGAAGAACTCCAGATTTCGACCGCTTCCCCAACGACAGTCGCAGTTGGTCGAGTTCGTCGGCCAGTCGGCGGTCGTGTGCTCGCAGGGCCTTGAGCACTTGCCAGACTGGCTCGAAGGCCGATTGCGAGAGGACGTGGTCGGCGTCTTCGGACTCGTCGATGAAGACCGGAATCACGATCGTGCCGATCTGCTTCCCTTCGGCTTTGCGGATCACTCGGCCGACCGCCTGAATGATGTCCACCATCGACCGCTTGGGGTCTATAAAGGCCACGCCGTCGAGCACCGGAACATCGACCCCTTCGCCCAGGCAGGCGCAGTTGGAGAGGATGCCGCGCGTGTCCTCCGGCAGGTGGCCTAAGCCTTTCAGCAACGTGGCTCGCTGGCCGGCGGGCGTGTGGCCGGAGATGTGTTTCGTCCAAAGTTTTCCCGAGGGCCGGGCCGACGGCGTCAGGTGCGGGATCACTCCCGGCAAGGAATCTCGCCGTGTGGCATCGACAAACCGCGCGGCCTTCGCCACCGACGAGTGGAACGTGATGAGCTTCCGCAGATCGTATTTCCGCATCGCCTTGGCCCAGCCGATCTGCGCGGCCAGCGTCCGAGCGTCGGTGCTGAGTCCCTCGGCCGTGCGGACCAACGTCGCTCGCTCGGCCCACGCTTTGGCTTCGCGGTCG
>JAYTIB010000484.1:0-1643 GCA_043732205.1 Schlesneria sp.
GAGGGAGCCGACGGAACAAACGTTTCGCCCGCTTCCGCGAACTGCAACGCGGCGAAGACGCAGTCGACCGCCTGATCGATGCTCATCAGAAACCGCGTCATTTCGGGGACGGTCAGCGTGACCGGTCCGCCCTGTTTGATCTGGTCGTGGAACAGCGGAATCACCGAGCCGCGCGACGCGAGCACGTTGCCGTAGCGCGTACAGATGAACCGCGTCTTCGGGCTGAGGATGTTGGCGGACGTGAGGATCCGCTCGTGGATCGCCTTCGTCAGCCCCATCACGTTGACCGGCTTGCACGCCTTGTCGGTGCTGATGCCGACCACCGTCTCGATCGGCAGTTGATGCTCGCGAATCGCCCGCACGATGTTGACCGGCCCGAGGCAATTCGTCGCGATCGCCTGTTCTGGAAAGTACTCGCAGTTGGGAACCTGCTTGAGTGCCGCCGCATTGATCACCACATCGACGTGCTGCATCGCCTGGCAGACATCGGGGAACCGACGGACGTCGCCCAGCCGGAATTCGAGGCTGTTCAGAAAATTGCGGTAGATCAGTTCGTCGGTCGACACCTTGCGGTGCAGATACGACATCCGCATGTCGTGCTGCTTGGCTTCATCGCGTGAGAGCACGATGACCTTGTCGGGCGTTCCCAGTTCTCCTGACAACAGGCGGCGGACCAGCACCTTGCCCATCGAACCGGTGCCACCGGTGACCAAGATACGCTTGCCAGCCAGAATCGGCTGCGCGGCAGCCACCGGTCCGTCGAAGGAAGAAAACATCTTACGCGGCTTCATGCAGGGCTCCTCGTCCTTGAATTTGGGTGGCCAATTCTTCCAACATTTGATTCCAATCCGGAACGCGATAGCCAGTTCGCTTCGCAAAGTCCGAACCGTCCAGACTGCGGTCGCAGTGAAACGTGTGATCGGGTGTGATCGTGACATCGCGCCGGCCGAGCAGCGCCGACAACTGGCACAGCAACTCGTGCTTGTTGATCGGCTCGGAGGCGACCTGCCAGACACCGTGCAGATCGGGCTCATGCGTTAGAACATGTTCGATGACCCGCGCCATTTCGGCGGTGGTGACCCCGCTGTAGATCGCGCGGGTGAATCCGCGAATGGCACCGTGCTGAGCCAGAAACCACTCGATCAGGCTTTGCTTCCGCGACAGTTCCAGGCCGATGATCGACGACCGGATCGTGATCGCCGGACCTTCGGAGACTTCCCCGAGATACTTGCTCAACCCGTACAAGTCTTCCGCATCGGCCGGATCGGTCTGGCGGTACATGCCACGCTGGCCGTTGAACACGCAATCGGTGCTCAGGTGGACCAGTCGTGCCCCGGCCGCGGCGCAGATCAGACGCAGGCGGTGTGGCAGCAGCGAATTGACCTCCAAACTGGGGATCGCCTCTTTCGCCGCCGATCGCTGTTTGATGATGCCGACACAATTGATGACCGCGTCCGGGCGGAATTCCCCGAGGACTTCCAGCAGGCGGTCGGTCTCTTGAACGTTGACGTTCGGATACGTGTTCTCGATGCGAAACAGCCCGTGCTTGGCATAGGCCGACAGCGGACCGCGCACGGTCACGCGAACATCGTGCTTTCCCAGCCAGCTCTTCAAAAGCTGGTGGCCGAGCATTCCGTCTCCAC
>JAYTIB010000485.1:0-4533 GCA_043732205.1 Schlesneria sp.
CAGCGCGGCCGACTGCGACAGCGCGTCATCCTCGACGAAGAACTCTTGGAATTCGTCGATCACCAGCAGCACGCGCGGCAGCGGCTGATCGGGGCGCGCGTCGCGGAATCCCGCCAGATCCTGCACGCCGACGCGCCGGAACAACTCGCCGCGATCCTTCAGCAACGAGTCCAGCCGCTGCAAGACGCTGACGCCGAACTCGCGATCGCTTTCGACGGCGATGACTCGGGCATGCGGCAGCCGGTGAGTGGCGTAGGTCTTGAACTCGACACCCTTCTTGAAGTCGATCAGATAGAACTCGACTTCATCGGGGCTGTAATGCAGCGCGGCGTTGGTGATGAGCGCATGCAGCAGCGACGATTTTCCGGAGCCGGTCTTGCCGGCGATCAGCACATGCTGCGACGTTCCCTTGCCGAGTCGCAGGTGTTGCAGCTTGGTGGCCCCCGCGCGACCGATCGGGATGTCCAATCCGGACCGTGTGCCGGACGTCCAGAACTCATCGGCGGGCGGCATCACTCGTTCGAACGGCACTTCGACGCGGCGGACCGAACGGGCCAACTGCCCCGCGAGGCGCACCAGTTCACCGAACTCGTCGGCGGCCGGTGGTGGATCGAGGATCAGCGGCCAGTCGCACAGAACGGGATCGGCGAGCCGGAACGGACATTGTTCCGCGGCATCATTCAGACCCGCGGCAACAGATTCCGTTGTGACGACTCGGCCAGTGGTCGATGCGGAGTTGTCCGCAATCGATGCCGCGACGAACGACAGGTCTTTCAGCGAATCAACATCAGGCCCGCGCGCGGCCGTTGCCAGACGCAGGACGGTCGCGTGCCGTTCGATGTCCGACAGCGAAAACGATCGCGGGAGATCCTGGGATTCGTCGACGCTCATCAGCACGAAGACGCCGCACTTCACTCCCCCTTCGGCGATGCTGACCAGCCGACGGAGCGCCACGTCGGTGAAGTTGGCCGGGAAGTTCGCCACGACCACGATCCGGTACGGTTCCGCGACTTCGCCCGCGTCGCGGTTGTAGTCGTCGAGGGTCGCGTATTCATTGCGCAGATAGGTCTGCAGCACGTTCTCCATGTGCTCGGTCACATCGGCCAGACGCTTCTCGATGTGCGACGGCTCGGTCCAGATCCGGCTGGTCACCAGTTGTTCGTCGATGTCGGTCAAGTGCATGAACGAGGCGAAGTTGGCACCGAGGCCGACGGGATCGAAGATCGTGAACCGGACCTTTCCCGGCGGCAGCGATGTGAGGAATCGGAGCATCGCGGTCTGCAACAGTCGAGTCGCGTCGGTGCGATTGCCGCCGCGCGAACGGACAACCAATGACGGCTTGTCCGACAGCGACAGCAGCAGCGGAAACTCGAACCGGTTCCGCTCGGGTTTCAACCGCGGATCGGCTGACAATCCGCCGGGAATCGTCGCCAGATCCGTGACGATCCGTCCGACGGACAAGATGCCGTCGGTCAACGGCGCGGTGCCATCCGGCGGTTGGATTCGAGACTCCAGCCAGCCACTCAGCATCGTGGACCACGACGGACAATTGCGTCCCAGCGCGTCGCATAGGGCGTCGGCTGTGACACCGATCTCGCGCAGTCCGCCGTGCCAGTCGCGGATCAGTTGTCCCCAGGCTTGCTGATATTGCTGGCGGTTGTGATTGACCCGCTCATCGAATTCGGCTTGCAGGTTGCGGAAGTCCCGTTCGCGTTTCAACAGCAGGTCGTTCTGCGTCCCGGCCGACCGCGTCTGCAACTGCTGAAGTTCCCGGACTCGGATCTGTTCGATCCCGGCCAGCCGCGCGGGAAACGTCGACTGGGCCGAACTCAGTTCGACATCGTGGCGCGTGTTGACCGCTTTCAACCGCGCCGCGAGTTTGGCGTCGGAATGAGCGATCGCGGCCTCGCGTTTTTTCTCGCGCGCCTCGTGCATCCGCTGCAATTCGAACTCCTGCGATTCGCACTCGCGCTGCGACACGACGTTCCATCGCTGACAGGCGGTGTCAGCGTCGACAGCGAGTTGCAGGAGACGGTCGTAGTCGGGCAGCGCGGTGTGTCCCGCATACAAATGCAGCAGGAACACAAACACCAGACCGATGGCCGATCCGGCACCGGCGGCGATCCAGACCCAGTCGCGCGCCGCGGCATCGAGATTCAGTCCAATCAGCGACGGCGGCACCATCATCCAGATCAAGCTCGACACGAATCCGCCGCACAGCAGGAACATCACCAGCGGCAAGACACCTCGAAACAGTCGCGGCAGCACGCGGCGCATCAGCCGGCGCTGGATCGGTTCGGCCTGCCGCAGCGCATCAACGCACGTCTGATGCAGGCTGGTCGGGTCGAGTGGAATGGCCGACGGCGCGGGGGGAGTGACTTCCCCCAGCAATCGGCACCGCTGCAGAAAATCGGTCGCGGTCCGATACCAGCCGTCGAGCGTCTTGATCGCCGTGTCGAGTTCGATGCGGCTGGCCACCATGCCGGATTGCATCGCTTGCAGGCGCGCGAGCGGACTGTCCGACGTGTCGCCATCGAGCAACGAGGCGAGCAGCCAGCCCGCCTCGTCGCGCTCCTTTTGCGCGGCGTCGGTTTCAGACTGCCAGCGCCGACCGATCCCTTCCAAGGTGTGATCGAACTCTGTCTGCACTGCGGCCGCTTCGGTCTGCCACCGCTCTTCGATGGCCGCCCCGTCGTCGGCGTGCGACTGCTGAACGGCCGCGAATTCCGCCTCGTACGTTTCGGTCAACAGTTGGTACACCTGCCGGTACTGTTGCTGCTCTCCGGAAACCTCGGCCGCATGGCGGGACTCGATGTCGTGTTCGCGCCGCGCGCGGTCGGCGACAAGATTCGAGAGCCGCGTCACCAGTTGCCGCTCGTGCTCGACCGTCAGGTCTGTGTTCATCAAGCCCGTGTTTATCAGGTCCGTGTTCAAGAGGGGTGCCCGTTGCGAAGTGATGGCTGGGATGGCAGGGGAATCCGCGGACGTCATTCGCGATCCCCGCATTCCCGGCAGGCGGCGACCAGCACGCCGTTCAGTCGGGCGATGGCATCGAGAGTGGTCCGCACCTGTTGGAACAGCGGCTCCAGATGCTCCTCCTCCAGGCTGCGGCTGACGGAATCATTCCACGAGGACTTGGCGACGGACCAGACCTCTTCCAGCCGGTCCGCCGCCGTTTTGATTTGTCCCGCACCGTCGATCAAGCTGCCTTGGGCCATGATGGTTCCGCGTTGGTGTCTTTGGTTTCTTTGTCCACAACTTCCGTGCAATTTGCGGGGTCGTTGTTGATCCATTTGGAGTGCGGTGGCTCGACACCGCTTTGGCATTTTGGAATGGCTGTGGTTTCGATTCGTGGGGAATGGTCACGGAAAGTTTGGCTGTCGATCGGCCAAGGGCGTCGAATATGTCGTGGAGAATTCCAATCCAAAGGCTGCGCCACAATGCCAAAGCGGTGTTGGGGCACCCTCCGGGTCACACCGCACTCCCAAAATGAGGACCGTTTCGTTCGACCTTAGTGGCGGCTCGGCCGCGTTAGATTGTTTGACGCGGAAGTTCGACCGCGGCGTTCGGTGTGGAGGCCGCGACAGGCTCGGTGGATTCAATCCGTTCGCGCGGTTCGTCGGCGGAGCCGAGTGAAACCGGAGTGGACTCGACCTGGGCCGAACGGATCTCGGCGTAAGCTTCCAAGGCGTCGATCATGCGCGACAGCATCGCCACGACGTTGGGGATTTCTTCATCGATGCGGCGCTTGAGCGGTCCAGACCGACCGCGGTATTCATCCACCTGGCGTCCCGCTTCGATGGTCCAGCGCAGGACGACTTCGATCTTGTGCTGGCAGAATTCGAGTCGCACTTTCGCCCGTTGAAAGGCAACCTTCTCTTCAATGCATTCGGAATGCCGGCCGCCGACGGTGCGCATCCGGCAGGTTTCATAGGCGATGCGGGCGCTGGCGACGCCGTCGTACGCCCGCCGCTCCTGCTCGCGCCAGTACATTGGCCGGTCCTGTTGCAGCCAGGCCAGCGTCCGATCGATCTTCGACCGCAATTCGCCGAGTGCCGAACTGGCCCGCTCGCCGAATGCAATCAACGACAGCCGCACGTCGCGCAGTGCGTCCACAGACTGAACGTTGGCATTCCCCGGCCCCGACATGAATGAACTCCCCCGTTCCCGCCCGTGAATGGTCGAACAATCTTGGTGTGCGCGGTTCTCGTAGCATGGACGCCTCGTCCGTGCGAATCGCTCCGCCTGGATTAACGCACGGACGAGGCGTCCATGCTACAAGTCCAATGAAACTTGGTCGACCACGAGGCTGTATCCGCGACCCGTCCTCACCTCTGCCGACTCACCGCTGCTGCATGTACTCTTCGATCCGTTCGGCCTTTCGCATCAGGTACGGCACGTGGTTCTCGTTCGCTTCGACGAACCGGCTGAGCAGCTTCAGGTGCTGACCGAATTCCTCGGCGAATTTCAAATGCTCCTGGTCGCGCCACGTCTGGCTGAGCGCATTCAGTTGTGAGGAGACCGTGCCCAACC
>JAYTIB010000486.1:0-11603 GCA_043732205.1 Schlesneria sp.
GAAGGCATTGAAGCGATCCGCAAGGAACTGGCCGAACGCGAGCAGAAGCTGGCGAACGTCTCTTCCGACAATCCCGCCACTCCTGACAAACCCGCGGCCGCGGCCGTCTCCGACATGGATACCAAAGCGATCATCCGCCAAGCCTACCTGAGAACCCTCAGCCGTTATCCCAGCGACGCCGAGTCCGACCGCGCGGCCCGCTACTACGACGAAACCAGCGATGCGGCCCGCGGCACCCGAGACCTGCTCTGGGCGCTGGTCAACACCAAGGAATTCGTCGTCAACCACTAGGCGAAGCTGCCGGCTTCTTAGGGCCGGCGCATCAACAAGTGTCGTCTTTCGCTCCGCGAAAGGACGTTCTTTCGCGGAGCGAAAGACGACAATCGCGACAGTTATTTCAGAGCCGATCCTTACCCATTCACTACCCACCATCCACTCCCCACTTTCCAGCAAGGAACTCCTCATGGCCATCCATCGAACCTGTGACGGAATTCAGCGGCGCGACTTTCTGCGAGTTGGAGTTCTCGGCGCTTCGGCACTGACGCTCTCCAGTTATCTGCGGATGTCGCAGGCTGGCGAAGTGAAGAACGCCAAGGCGCAGGCCGCGATCTTCATCAACCTCGGCGGCGGTCCTTCGCACATGGACACGTTCGACCTGAAGCCGAACGCACCCACCGAATACCGTGGCGAATTCAATCCGATCCAAACCAACGTGTCGGGCATTGAAATCAGCGAACACCTGCCCAAGCTGGCGCAGCAGATGGACAAGTTTGCGATCCTGCGCGGTGTCTCGCACTCGCTGGCCGCACACGAACTGGGGTCGCTGTACGTGAACACGGGGAACCGACCGATCCCGTCGATCGAATTCCCCAGCTACGGGGCCGTGGTCTCCAAGGAACTGGGCGGACCGCCGGATCTGCCTCCCTATGTGTCGATGGGCTCCGGCCAACAAAAGGCGGGGTATCTGGGTGTGCGCTATGCACCGCTCAATGCCGGGGGCGCGCCGAAGCCGGGGGTTCCCTACAACGTCCGCGGCATCTCATTGCAGAACGGCCTGACCGTCGCCGATGTCGAGCAGCGCCAGAACCTGCTCCGCGATCTGGACACGACGTTCAAGGGGGCGGAAAAGAACAACCAGTTGCTCGACGGTCTCGATCGCTTCGGGCAGCAGGCGTACTCGATGATCACGTCAACCCGTTCGCGCGAAGCGTTCGACGTCAGCAAGGAATCGCCGAGTTTTTCCGAACAATACGGCAAGACCGATTTCGGGATGAGCTGCCTGCTGGCGACGCGACTCGTGGAATCGGGTGTCCGGTTCGTGACGCTGAACTACGGCGGCTGGGACACTCACCAGGACAACTGGGTCCGCCTGAAGACGAAGCAACTGCCGCCGTTCGACGAGGGTCTGGCCGCACTTCTGAACGGTCTGTCGCAGAAGGGCCTGCTGGCGTCGACCTGCGTCTATGTCACGGGCGAGTTTGGCCGAACCCCGAAGATCAACACCACCCGCAACGGCCGCGATCACTATGCCCGGGCGATGTTCATGCTGATGGCGGGGGGCGGAGTCAAGCCGGGCCAGGTTCTGGGGGCCAGCGACGACAAGGCGCTGGGACCGGTCGGCGACGGCTTCAAACCGGACCACGTCGCGGCGTCGTTCTTCCACAACATGGGGATCGATCCCCACAAGGAATACCACACGAACATCGGCCGGCCGGTGATGATCGTTCGCGACGGCGAAATCATCCCCGAGTTGTTCGCGTAGCACTTCGTTCGGCGCAGCGGAGCCCGTGCGTCAGTCCCTGAATGGTCTGCAATTGGAAGAGAGCGCGGACGGATTGAAGATCCGTCCCACCTCCGTGGAATGTCAAACAAAAGGAATCGAGTCATGCGCGGTCTTGTACGAACACTGTCCTGTGCGGGATTGATGATTGCGTTCACCCTCTCGGCCGGCGCGGCGGAAGCGGCCAAAGAGAAGGGGAAGAAGAAGGGTGCCGATGGCGCGGCGAGCCCCGTGTTCACCGTTCCCAAGGAAATCACGCTGACCGCCGACCAGCAGGCGAAGCTCGATGAGATCAAGAAGGAGCAGGGGCCGAAGATCGCGGACCTGTCCAAGAAGCTGGACTCGGTGCTGACCGACGAGCAGAAGACCGCGCGCAAGGAAGCGGTCGCCAAGGCCAAGACCGACGGCAAGAAGGGAAAAGAAGCGGCCGCCGCAGTCGATGAGGCCCTCAAGCTGACCGACGAACAGAAAAAGCACCGGTCAGAGTTGCAGCCTGAACTGGCGAAACTGCAGTTGTCGGTCAAGGAGCAAATCCATGGTCTGCTGACCGACGAACAGAAGACCCACTACAAGCTCCCCAAGGCCAAGAAGACCAAGTAGGTTGGTTGAGTGTGCATGCGACAAACAGCCTGGTGCGACGATCGTCCACCAGGCTGTTTGACTGCGCGCCCGCTGGGCATTGAAACCTCATTTAGCCCGGATTATTCATGGCTTGAACCACGAAATACACGAAAGCCACGAAAGGCTGAAAGATGCGCCGAACGTCCTCAGAAACGCCGTGTCACCGCGCCAACTTGTTCGTTTGTGACCCAACTTGTCTGATGGCATTTCTTTCGTGTGTTTCGTGTATTTCGTGGTGAATAATCCGGGTTAGGATCGTCGCATCAATTACTGTCGTGGATCGCTCCGCGATCCAACGCTCTGATCGCGGAGCGATCAGCGACGATCAGACATTTATTGATTTGCCGCCCCTTGCCGGGCGTCCGTTGAAGATCTTGGAACCGGGTTGATGTTGCAGCGACGTTAACCCCATACTGCCGATCGATGGCAACTCCAAGATTTTCAATTCCCACTTCGGATGTCGCAGATGTTCGACACGCTTGGCCGCAATGATGGATGCCCGCGCCACGGTGTCATCGTTTCACTCGTCGTGCTGCTGGGTATTCTCCAAGCGTCGGGATGCGGCAAGCCCGCGGCCACGAATTCCGCCGCCCACGATCCCAATGCGGCGCCTCTTGAATCGTCGAGCCGGCATTATCTGGGTGATCCGTCCCAGTCCGGAAACACCGATCCGACTGCCGCAGGCGGGCAGGCATGGTGGACCGATGAAACCGCTCAATCGGGAATCCGGTTCGAGTATCGGAACGGTCGCGAGGGTGCCCAATTCGCCATTCTGGAGAGCGTCGGTGGCGGCGTCGGTCTCTTCGACTTCGACCAGGACGGGGATCTGGATGTCTTGTTCCCCGGTGGCGGGACCATCTCGGCGACCGTCCCCATTTCCGTGACCGGGCTCCCGTGCGCCCTGTTTCGCAATGACGGTCAGGGGCGCTTCTCGAATGCCTCGCATCTGATCAAAGCCTCGGATCATCTGTATTCGCACGGAGTCGCCATGACGGACTTCAACCGCGATGGATTTCCCGACGCTCTCATCACCGGTTATGGCGGGTGCGTGTTGCTTCGCAATGATGGCGGCAGGCAACTGACCGATGTCACCGCTGATTCGGGGCTGCAAGTTCCGGATTGGACAACGGCCGCGGCCTGGGGGGATGTCAACCGCGATGGCTGGCCCGACTTGTTCCTGGTCGGCTACTTGGAATGGACTCCCCGGCCGGACCTTTCCTGCGGTGACCCGCGGCACCGGATTCGAGATGTCTGCCCTCCCCAGAAATATCCCGCCGCCCGTCAGCAACTGTTTCTGAACAACCAGGGCCGATCATTTTCCGCGGTGGAAAAAGCCTTCGAGGGAAGCGGACGCGGCAAGGGTCTCGGGTGCGTGGCCCTGGACTTGAACAGCGACGGTTGGATTGATTTCTACATCGCCAACGATCAGGTGGGGAATCAACTGTACTTGGGAGGCCCCTCGTTTCCGATGGCGGAAGTGGGAGTGGTGTCGGCCACGGCCGGCAGCGAATTGGGGGTTCCCGAAGGAAGCATGGGTGTTGACGCGGCCGACTACGATGGAGACGGGCGGCCGGATCTGTGGGTCACCAACTATGAGCTTGAGGACAACTCTCTGTACCACAATGAAGGGGGCGGCATGTTCCGCCACTCCACGGTCCAGGCGGGACTCGGCGGAGTCGGCCGGCCGCTCGTCGGTTTTGGGACCGGCTTCGCGGACTTCGATCTGGATGGCTGGCTCGACTTGTTCGTCATCAACGGCCACGTCCTGTATGAGACGGGCCGCAGCGCGTATCGGCAGTCGCCGTTCCTGCTTCGCAACGAAGCGGCTGGCGGCGGCAGGCGGTTTCGAAATGTCTCGCTTGAGAATGGCGGGCCCTGGTTTCAAGGCCGCTACGCGGGACGGGGAGCGGCGGTGGGAGATCTTGATGATGATGGCGATCTGGATCTGGTCGTCGTTCAGCAGAACGAACCAGTGAGCGTGTTGATGAATCAACGGCAACCCGCGAACTGGCTGCGTTTGAATCTCCGGGGGACCACCAGTGAACCGAACGCCGTCGGCGCGGTCGTGACATACCGGTTCGACGGTCGGGACGTTGTGCGGCATGTCCGTTCGGGTGCCGGTTACCTGTCCCACTTCGACCAGCGCATCCTACTTCCTGCCGGCGAAGCGGCTTCATTGGAAGTGACGGTCCAATGGCTGACGGGTAAAGCCGAACGATTCCGGAATCTGCAACCGCGTTCCACAAATCTGATTCGCGAGGGAGACGGTGAGCCGCTCTAACGTGCCTCGACATCGGTTGCGTGCTTCGTCAACGCCAGCGTCAAAAGGCACCGGCGCGGGACATCGCAGGCGATTCTGGCTGTTGACCATCGGCGCGGCAGTCGTCGCCGGGGCGGTTGTCTATTGGGGATTCGAAAGTCCGCAGGCTTACTACCGGCGCGCCCTGCCGCTGCTCGCGCGGCAGCCGTCGCAGTGCGAAAAGCTGGCTGAAGCGGCGGTCATGAAGGCGGGGGGAAACTATCCCGCCGCCCAGTTGCTCCAATGTCAGGCCCTGGCCGCAATGGGGGAATGGGATGCCGCGTTGGGAGGCTTCTCGCTCATCAAGGACAGCACGGCCTGTGCTCCGGAATCGTTGCTGGACTTGGGGGCGAATGCGCTGCAGGCCAATCAACTCCAGTTGGCCGACAGGGCGTTGCTGGCGGCGCGCGTGCCGGGGCCGTCGTTTTCGCGGGCCACGGAATTGCTGGTGCGTCTGAAGCTGACGTTGCGGCTGCCCGATGAGGCTCTGACGCTCTGCCATGAGTGGCAGGCCGCCGCCACCGATGCCGCGCTGCCGTGGGCGATCGAAGCGGAGATCGAAGTCTCCCGGTTCGAGTTGGCGGCGGCGATCGCCGACTATCAGGAAGCACTCCGCCGGTCACCACCGCCGGAACTCGAAAGGTCGATTCGGAAATCGCTGGCCAACCTGTTGGTTCACACCGGAGACATTGCCGCGGCCCGCGCGCAGTTCGACAAGTTGCTGGAATTTGGACCTGTCACCGGAAACGGACTATTGGACTACGTTCAACTGTTGCGAACCGAAGGCCGACTCGATGAGGCCCTGGTGGAGGTCGAGCGATATCTCGCCGACGTCAAGAAGTCCCCGGAAGCCCTGAAGCGACGGGGAATCATTCGGATGGATCTGGGTCAGTTAGACGCGGCGCTCGCGGATCTTCAGGCGGCGGCGGAAGGGAATGAATTCGACATCGGCACCCATCATTTGCTGGCCCAGATCCTCCTCCGAAAGGGATCGCCGGACCTGGCACAAACTCACCTGGAAAAAAGTCGCCGCCTGACCGAGGCCACACTCCGCATCTCCGAACTTGAGGAGCTATTGCGAACGGACCCGGCAAACGCCGAATGGAGACGCGAACTGAAATCGCTCCACCAAGTCGTCGGCCACTGACCCGGAGGATGGGCACTCTTGCCCGTCCGGCTGTTCGCCATCAAACAGGACGGGCAAGAGTACCCATCCTCCGCCTGTCCATCGGCAAAAACACCTTCTTGCATTTCTCAATAGCGAGTTGATAGCGTATCGCCCACTTCGCTGGTCTGGTGTGCGGCAGGCCGTGCGAATCTGGCGCGGCGGACGTTTCATCGCGATGATCGACACGCTTCACGACACCATTCATTTCTCCCCGCAGCGCTCTACTCTTCAGTAAACAGAACACATAACGGCAGCTAAGACCGCCGTTCAGATTCACTCTGCAACTCCCTTGATGGTCCGTTCCCCACGTTCGAGGAAACTTCACCATGAGCTCTTTCGTAGTTCACCGCGGCCGCTGCGCGATGCTGGGTGCATTCGCCGTCAGTGCGGTTGTCGCTTTGGCATTTGCGCTGGGCGTCCCGGTCGCCGGACAGACGAAACCCGCGACGCCGAAGACCGGCAAGCCATTGAATAAACCCGTGAACAAGCCCGTCGGAAAGGGGGACGCGAAGGCTGCCAACGCTTCACCCGCCATCCCCGGATTCTCTCCGATCATGCCCGCGGGAGTGCGCGAAGGAATCGAGCGGCAACTGCGCGGACCGTTGAACGATCGGACGAGCCGGCGACGGGAAGCCGACAAGACGGCAACCGCCTGGCTCCAGCGTGCGTCCTCGGAAACGGATGGCGAAATCCAAGCCGCGGCGCTGATGGTCGCAGGTGCCCTGCAGACCGATGCGCTGAAGCTGGCCGAGGCGGTGAAGACGTTTGATCGCGTCACGGTCGAGCATTCGTCCAATGTCTGGGCCATCGAAGCGCGGCTGTTCCTGTGTGACCTCGCACTGGAGCACGAATTGAATTTGACCCGCGCGGAGGAATGGCTCGGCCCGGCCACGCAATGGTTGAAGACGGTTCCCGCGCCCGCCGCTGCTGCTGCGCCGAAAACTGGCGTCTCGCTCACGGTGCCGCAACCGGGGCCGAATGACCCGCTGTCGCTCGAATCGCCAGGGCCGAACGTGTTCCCCGCACTTCGCAGCGGCGCGCGTCAGTCCCCCGGTTCCGCGGGCCGGCGTGAGTCCCCCGAGGAATCAGCGGCATCATCGACGTCCGTCGCACCGCAGGAACCCGAGTTGGCAGCGCGCGACGCGGCCATCATCTCCGCCGATGTGCGGTTGCGGATGGGACTGTTCCACGCGCTGCGCGGCAACGCGGCCCGCGCGAAGGTCGAGTTCCTGCTCGCCAACGGACTGGGCTTCGATCCGACGACGGCACTCGCCGCCGCGGCCAACCGCAGCCTGACGAACCAGCGTCAATTGACGCTCTCCGATCCCGTGACGAGCGGCCCCGCCGAAACGGTCGCGCTGATCCGTCTCGCGGTATTGATTGGTGACAGCCTGCAACCGGACCGCGCGCTGCGCCTGTGGGACGCGCTGCTGAAGCTGCCGACCGGCAGCAAGCCGCCCGCGACGGACAACAACAAGCCGCCGGTGGTGGTCAGCGATCCGCAGCGGAGCTTTGCGCACTTCCAGCGCGGCTTCGCCCGCTTTCGGATGACGAACCCTTTGGAACGCGATTTCAAACTGATCGTCAGGGACTACGAACAGTCGGTGAAGCTCGCCCCGCAGTCCTACTGGGCCGACGACGCGCTGGTCCTGCACGCCAACCTCGAATGGAACACCTTTCAAAACGGCGACAAGGCGGTGCCACTCTGGACCCGCGTCCTCGATCAGCATCCCGGCAGCGAGCACGGTCCGCGTGCCGCGTACTTCATCGGCGTCGCCCACGAAAACGCCAAACAGTGGGACCGGGCGAAGACCGCCTATGACGACGCGAAGCAACGCTTCCCCGATTCACCGTTCAACAGGCTCATCGACAGCCACCTGAAAAAGGTGCAAAGCGAACTCGCCCGCCCCAAGCCCGCGGGCAAGTGATCACAAGGCGTTTGCTCCCTTCACCCTTCACTCTTCCCGGAGCCCTTCCCATGCGACCGCGTCTGCACCGCCCCCTGCTGACCGTGAGCCTGATCCTGGCCCTCGCCTCCGCCGTGCGCGGCGAAGATCCCAGCCCGAACCCGGTCCAGATCTGGGTCGACGTGAACTTCGACACGCAGGTCAACGCGGGGTTCGGCGAGTTGACACCCGGCCCGCACGACATGAGGGTGACGTTTCAGATGGGCGTGGCCGATGTGTCGTCCGCCGGAATGCTGTTCGGCGGCCTGTGGGATCAATCGGGATGGTCGATGTATTCCTACGGACAGAGCGCGCCGGGCAGTTCCAGCCTGTCGCTCGACATCATCGGCGTCTCGGAAGACACGCTCGGTTGCATCGTCGGCGGGGGTTACTACTACAACTCGGATCCGGGCACGCTCATGAGGAGCTTCAATGTCACGATCGCCAACGCGACGTTTCCCCCCGCCCCGTCGACGTGCGATCCGATGGGCATGATGGGCGGCATGCCGGGGGCCTGCGAAGCGTTGGTCGAGGGGGAAGTGTCGATCGCGCCGGGGGGTGAGGCGACGGTCTATGTCACCGTCAAACACCAAGCGCCGGGCACTCTCACCGTGACCTCGGCCAACAGCGACATCCAAGTCGTCTCCGGCGGCAGCACGCCTCTCACCTGGGAACAGTCCGTCCCGATCACCATCCGTGCTGCCAACACTTTCAATGGTCAACAGCAACTCACCTGCCGCTTCGTCCACGACTCCGGCGGACGCGACACCCAGGATGTCGTTAAGGTCGTCAAGAAGCCGGCGCTACCGTGCATCCCGGTCGATCGCGTCGAAGAAGACAACGAACTTCAGCCACGGAACCCGCTATACGTGGCGGTCGGCAGTCCAGCGAAACTGATCGCGAGACCAAATCCGGCGGGGGCGACGTTTGGAGATGGTGCGCCCACATGGAGTTTTTCGCAGAAACCAATGGACAGCATGCTGTCGCTCGAAGGTCGAACTGGTCCCAAAGTCGAGTTCAACCCCGATGTCGCAGGGGTCTACATCGTCAAGGCCAGCAACTGCGACGGTGGCAAGGAAATGGAAGTCCATGCGATCAAGGTCACTGGCATCCTCTGGAAGAATTCCGTCACGAATCAATGGCAGATCCCGAGCAACCCAATGTGGGTGTCCAAAGGTGCCAATTTGCAGTTGAAGGCGATCTCCAGCGAGGGCGAGAAGTGGCCTGACCGAAATCCCGTTTGGGAAGGAACTGCCGGCGCCACCGGAACCGGACCCGACAAGTCGTTTTTCGCTGAAAAGG
Organism: Schlesneria sp.; assembly: GCA_043732205.1. GTDB lineage: Bacteria > Planctomycetota > Planctomycetia > Planctomycetales > Planctomycetaceae > Schlesneria. Next base: position 9,117 of record JAYTIB010000486.1, read on the forward strand.
CGTCCGCGAATGCCGACGAATTGAAGACGGTGACGGCCACATGTGGCGATACCGTAACTGTGAATCTGGTGGTCTACACGTTTGAAGGGGTGGTGAGCCCGACGGTCTATTGGCCGACCAGAAGCATGACAAAGCTCGGCCTGCGTGAAACGGCAAATCTGTCGATCAAGACGACGCCAGACGCCGGAACTGGCAAGGATTTCACCGATCGCGTCGGTGGAGCGAAATGGAAACTGTTCAATAGTGAGGTCAACGACAGTGAGGGGGAACTGATACTGAAGAATGATGGAACGGGTGTTTATGTAGCCCCTTGGGATCCGACCGATCCGCGACTTTACCTGACGATCACGCAGACGGGTAACCAAGTGGGACCGTACAGCCTTAACGTGATCGCCCCTTCGGGCGGATTGGTCAAAGTCACGGCAGGACGATTTCATATCCCCGGCGTCGCCTCGGCTGGCTTCTTAGGCTTCATGTTTGTGCAACCTTCGACGTCTCATTCCAAAACCTCAAGTTTGCCGAAGGGGATGGGACTGCGGCGGCTAACGGAGTTTTCCAGGAATATGACGGAAGGTCACATTTGACGTCGCAGTATGGTGGGATACGAGCGTGGACGGCGATCTTGCCGCCCACCGAAAGAGCGGACGGTTGGGAAATCAATCGCGTCGACAACATTGACCGCATTTCCGTTGGCGCCAATACGGCACGAAATCAAATTGGCACGGGAGCCCTTGTCTGGCCAATTGACTGGGAATATCAGTATCGGGATGGTACTCCCAAGCGATTCACGATCGCGACCCAGGGTGCGTCGTCGGACGCCGCTGGAACCGTCACGATCAGAAAGGCCGGTTCCGATCCGGTGGTGATCCGTGCTGATGCTGGACAAATGGACTTCCCGAAACCCCCAATGCCATAGGGCGGCAACATGCGGATGGTCGATTTGATACCGCCACCCATTGGCCCACTTGATTCCTAGCAGTGCGCAGAAAGGTTTTTCCCATGAAGACATCGCCCCGTCGACTCGTTGCAGGCATAACACTGTTCATTGTATCAGTCTGGACTGCATACCACTTTGGCTTGGTTCCAACTGGCCCGCCCTCCACGAAGGCCGCGACGGCGATCGAGTCGTCGACGGTGAATGGAGCACTGCCTCCCGACGCTGGTCCGCAACCCGTGCGATTGCCTGATCCAAAAACGAAATCAGTTGAAGAGACACTGCGATTGAAAGACGAACTCACCCGCGCCGTTCAATCCGGCGGTAAGACTGAGTTTGGCCCGCTGTTGGATCGGGTGGTCGCCAGCGCGCCAGCCGAGCCGAGTCCCGCGTTTGATCAGGTCATCGAACAGTTGCTGAGATTCGCGCAACGGGGGCGGAAACTGACCGATGACGATCACGACGTTTTTCCCGCCTTGTGCGTCCGACGGCTGTTGCCGATTTATACTCCGCAGGATCATTTGCTCACCTTCGTATTGGTCGGTCAATTGCCGTCAGACCCTTTGAACGATGGAAAGGATTGGCAGGCGACGAGACAAGCCGATGTGGAGTTGGGCCTTCGTGTCTGGGAGCGCGCGAAAAGCAAAGTCGATCCTCATTACGATCCGGATGCCCCGGAAAACACCGCGCTGCCATTTATCCTGCTGGAAGTTCCCGACCCACAGAAGCGGTACGGAACTGGTTCACAGCCGAACAGCATCAAGGAACCGGAGATCCGCGCGGCCTATGAGGAGCTGATCGCCAGCCATCGTGCCAAGCATGAAAAAAAGTTGAATCAGCATGATGCCCGCGAAAGCGAACTCCGTCTTCGCCAGTATTTGGAACAATACCTGGAACGAGTGTTTGCGAATCCACCGGATGAGGTTGATGAACTCGACCAGATCTTGGCCAAGCACAACTTCCCCATTGACCACCTCGCAGATATGAAAGCGAAGGCTCGACACGGTCTGGTGATCGAGCTGAAAGCCATCGAGCGCGAGGCGGCGAACAAGACATACCTCGACGAACTTCGCGCGACTGGACGATTGAAGGATTAACATCGGGATGGGCAGTTCGTGGATGCCAGATCGCATGGGCTCGTGGGAACGGTCACACTTCGCCTGGCACGGCCGGATGTCCCCACACCCATCCTGAATCCAACCAGTCGGGAGACAGATCATGTGTTCAAACTTCGTGCGACGATTGATGGGCGGAACTGCGTTGTTGGTAGCTTTCGCAATGCCGTTTCCGTGCAGTGCGAAGGACTACCCCGTTTCACTCGGCGACAACTTGCACCGCCTCGGTCTCAAGTTCGATTGCGAATTCACCGTCGAGAAGACGTACACCAAGGGGGGAGAGCAAAGGGGTCAGGACTCTTTGAGTCGAGGTTTCTGCTCCTTTTCCAACTCAACGACTCCTGACCCGAATGGCACTGTCGTGTGCCTAACTGCCGTTACGCTTTGGCGTTGGCGGATTCGAGTTGTTTCTTCAGAACGTGGCGGGGTTGTTGCATG
>JAYTIB010000487.1:0-4528 GCA_043732205.1 Schlesneria sp.
GAGTCTTTGTGGCGTGGGTTTCAACCCACGCAAGATGTCGTACCGCGTCGGCTAAAGCCAACGCTACATCTTTTGGCGAACCGCCATTGAACTTGAAAGATTCACACGCTCTGCGGGAGACCGCCGTCACCAGGGGGCTTCCATCATGTTGATGATGTGTTTGGCCAACTGGTTGATCGCGGACTGCGTCGCCGTTGCCTGCGACTGACCGAGTTCCGGTGCAAACCCCGCCTGGGTGATCAACGGGATGGCCTCGGGGGCCACTGGAACTTCGTTCTGCGCCAAGATCTCACCGGTGCGAAGGTTTTCCCACGTCACACGGACCATGATCGAAAATTGAAGCTGACGGGGATCGTCGTTGTTGTTTTCACCCAAGACGTCCTTGCGAACCTGCATGATCCGTCCGGTCAATCGTGTGTCGGCGTCGGTCCCGCGGGCGAGCCGGTACGGTGTCCGGTTCTGGATCTCCTTTTGGACGGCCTCCGTCAACTGGTATTCCAGACCCCGCCGGTACGTGTCGTTTTCAAAGATCGGCACGGAGACGGTCTTGATGTCCGGGCTGAATCCGTTGCCGACGGTGTATCCGCAGCCGGACAAGAGCAGGACCAGCAGGCAACCGCTTGTCGCGTGCCGGAACAACAAACGTCCGATTGGCGGCGCGAGTCGGCGGCGGTCGTGTCCCACCGGAGACTTCGAGAGACACGCGCCCGCATTCAGCCGTCCAGAAGGACGCCGGTCAGAGGTCATGACAGAGAGTGACTGTGATGTCATACAGGTCTTACGGCCTACAGTTTGGACCGTCCGGGAGGTTCGTCGACCTCCAGCTTTCTGGCGTCGGTGTCGGCCTCTTCGGGCAGTTTTCGCGGAGCAGGCCAGAGCCAGTTTCGTTTTTTGGGAGCGTCCTTCCCGTCCGGATTGACTCGCGCGCTACCGGACTCGTCCGCTTCGGACGGTTGTCCCGGCGAACGGTCCTCGACCGGATCGGTCGTCGGAGCGGGACGCTTGCGGAAGGGTGGAAGCGGATTCCAGCGCGACGGGGATTGCTCGTCCTTCGGTGCGCCGGCGTACGGAGTGGTCGTTGTGGCGACCGGCGGTTTCGGTGGCACATCGGCGGCCGGCAGGCCGAGGGCCTGTCGCCACAGGGGTGGTTTGGGGGGATCGATCGGAGTGAGGAGCACCGCACCGCTGACGTATGCGGGCCCCAGACTTTCCAGCTTCGCTTGAGCCCTTTCGGCTTGAGCGGACTTGGGAAACGTGCTGATCAGTTGATGGCACATCACCGCGGCGGCCCGCTTGTTTCCCTTGCGAAGCCAGAGCTCGACCTGCTTCCAGAGAACTTCCGCCTTCGCCGATTCGATCTTGGCGAGCTCGTCCTTCAAACGGTCCGCCTCGCCGATGTTCGGATAAAGTCGCAGCGTGCTTTCCTTCAGCAATTGGGCGTCATTGAGGGTCTTGCCGTCGTAGTCGGCACCCTGGTACGACATCAGCTTGACGTGCGAGCCGATCAGGAACGCATCCTTCAAATGCGGGCTGTTGGGAAACGTTTCGCGGAGCATGCGGAAGTAGCGGTCCGCTTCGATGTAGTTCCCCTGGCGGGCGTGATGGCTGGCCACCAGCATCATCGCATCATCGGCCAGCGGACCGGTGGGATCATTCATCCAGATCGCCTGCAACGCGGCCACGCCATTGCCCGGAGTGTCGAAGAGCGGGCGTTCCTTGTTGGAGAAGTTGGGAACGAAGACGGGCGTCTTGTTCGGCGTGGGGGCTTCCTCGGCCGGTAGTTTGCGCTTGGGATCCTCGAAGTTGACCTGTTGGATTTCATCCAGCTTGGCGACTTTGGGGAAGTCGAGCCACAGACCTCCGATCTTGAACAGGCGTTCCGAGACCACATCCAGATACCGTGAAGACGGGTATTCCTTCAGCAGCGTGGCGTAGACGTCATGCGCCTTCGAGTAGTGATCCTGCTGAAAGGCGGCTTCGGCCTGCATGAAGAGCGCATCCTCGCGGATCTCGCTCTTCTTGTATTTCTTGGCGACGCTCTTGAACGCCTTCTGGGCTTGGGCGTATTCCTCGTCCTTGTACAGCTCTTTGGCGGCGAGGAACTCCTCGGTCCCCACCAGTGGCTTGAGGGAATCGGAGGCGTCTTCGGAGCCATCCTGTTTTCTGGCCCAGAACAGATTGCGCATCCGGCGTTCGGCGGGCCCCTGCACGCGGTCGATGCTCGGAGACGAGTCCTTCATCAGGGCGAACTTTTCCCACGGGGTGACACATCCGGGGAGTGCGCTCCACAGCATCATCGATACCAGCATCCACCGGGACGGTCGTCCCCGTGACTGCCTGACTCTCGTACTGCCGGTGCCGTGTTGCATGGTCATCCGTGACCGATGGTCTTGGGTCGAAGTGGTCGTCTTCGACGGGTGGGGTGCTGTCGTTTCGAGTCCTCGGCAACGTCGTGTTGCGCAGGCAATGGGGTCGTTGCCAGACTCCGCTACAGGTCGGATGTGTTCGGATCAGTTCCGTTCAAGTCAGATACTTCAACATCTTGGGGCGTTTGCCGAGCACGTGCGAAATGGCGGTCGTCGCGATCTGACGGGCTTCCTTGAATTGCTGCGGCGAAAGGTTCAAACGTCGCCAAGCCTGTTCGTTCTCGCCGGCCAGCAACCTCAGAGCGGCGGCCGATCCGGCGTGAATCGTCAACGGGGTGTATTCCTCATGCTGGCACTCGGGGCAGATCAGGCCGCCCTGGGATACCCAGAATCCAAACGATTGGCCTTCGGTCAGGGTGGCCCCGCACGAAGCGCAGGTTTCGAAGTCGGGCAGTTGTCCAATTTCTCTCAGCATGACCAGTTCAAATCGCAGGATGGCGACCGGCGTGGTCTGGCTGGTGGTGAATGATAGCAGGGCGTCTTGAGCGGCCGCATAGAGTTCGGGATGTGGATCGTAGTCCTCGGTCAGTCCCAACAGCAGTTCGGCCACGTAGTAACCGGCGTAAAGGCAGGTCAGATCCCGTTCCTGCGGATGAAAACGATGAACGAGTTTGGCTTCGGTGAGGAGATCAAGTCCGGATGTGCTCTTGCGCAGGAACACTATCTGACATGTCGCGAGCAGGTCAAGAGCGGATTCAAACGGCCCCTTCAGGCGTCGGCCCCCCTTGGCGAGGGCCGAAATCTTGCCGAATTCACGCGTGAACAGCACGACGATGCGGCTGGTTTCACTGAAGTCGGTCACCCGCAAAATCAGGCCCTCAGCCTTTTCGCTCGACATGTCGCGACCTTGTCTGCCTGTTGAAAAAGGGATGTAGGGTGGGACCAGCGGCGCTTCGCGGCGCCGGCCCACCATGAAACCGGGCAAGCGAAGATGGTGGGCCGGCGATCGAAGCGAGCTGGTCCCACCCTACAAGTGCTTTTCAATAGGCTGCTATGAGGAGAGGTAGGGCCGCGCGAAGTAATACACCGACAACACGAACCCGATGGCGATGACGGAATACCGGACCAGGTTCTTGTTGAGGCGTCGCGCAACGCTGGCACCCAGGAAGCCGCCCGCGATGGCGGCGGCGATCATCGGGCCCGCATGTGTCCAGTCAACCTTGCCGTAGCTGATGAACAACACCACGGACATGCCGTTGATGGCCGACGCGAACAGGCTCTTGAGCGCGTTCATCCGGTGAATATCACCCACACCCATCAGCGCGAGACTGCTCAACATCAGAATCCCGATTCCCGCGCCGAAGTAGCCTCCGTAGAGGGCCACCAAGAATTGGAAAACAATGATGCCGCCGAAGATCATCGGCGAAGGTTGCTGGTGCGGGCGGCCGACTCCCGTCCAACGGGTGATCATCGGCTGCAACAGGAACAGGCACGTGGCGGTCAGGATCAGCCACGGGACGAGGTGTTCAAAGATCTTTTCGGGCTGACTGACGACCAGCCACGTTCCCAGCAATCCACCGATGAGCGACGGGATCATCAGGGGGGCGATCCACCGCCGCTGGTCCGCCAATTCGCGCCGGTAGCCCCACGCCGCCGCGAGCGATCCGGGAAACAGCACCGTCGTGCTGGTGCCGTTGGCCAGCACGGGGTTTCCCAACGTCCAGACCAGCACCGGGAAGGTCAGCAATGTGCCGCCGCCCGCCACGGAATTGACGATTCCCGCCAGCAGGGCGGACGCACACAGGAGGAACAGTTCGGAGATTTCCGGGCTCATGGGCGGAGTCTAGGCGAAGTCGCTGGAATTGAACACGCAAAGGGTGGGGCTTGGCGCGGATGACCACGTGAACCCGGCTGAAGTCTGACGACCGGGGCGGTGACGGCATTGAGAACGACTCCGGCCCGGCGGTCGTGGAGCGGAGTGTGTTGATCAAACGACCGGTTCAAACAGGTCGTCGGTCAGTTTGAAAACGGAACTTGTGTGGCACGCCCTGAGTCTTCGAAGGGCGTGGGAATAGCGAGATGCCTCGATCCACGCCCTTCGAGGACTCAGGGCGTGCCACTCAAATTGACCCACCACCACCAAAACGGGACTCTGGCGGCGG
>JAYTIB010000488.1:0-4526 GCA_043732205.1 Schlesneria sp.
CCCGGTCGTGTCGCAGTCCATCATGAACGCGATCGTTCCGGTCGGTGCCAGCACCGTGGCCTGGGCATTGCGGTAGCCGAGTTGGCGTCCCGATTCGACACATTCGTCCCAGACCTTGCCAGCGGCGACGCGCAGGCTTTCGGGACACTGGTAGTCGATCCGGTCGACCGCATCGCGGTGCATCCGCATGACGCGCAGCATCGGTTCGGCGTTCTCCTTGTACCCGGCAAACGGCCCCAAGTAGCCGGCGATGCGGCTCGATGTGAGATACGCCTGCCCCGTCAGGAGCGCGGTCAACGCCCCGGCAATCCCGCGTCCCGCGTCGCTGTCGTAGGGAATTCCCATCGACATCAGCAGGCTGCCCAAGTTCGCATACCCCAGACCGAGCGGCCGGTACAGATGGCTGTTCTTGGCGATCGTCGGCGTCGGATAGCTGGCGTGATCGACCAGGATTTCCTGAGCGGTGATGTACACCGCCGCCGCCGCGCGGAAGCGGTCGACATCGAACGTTCCCTCCGGACGCTGGAACTTCCGCAGGTTCAGGCTCGACAAGTTGCAGGCCGTGTCGTCGAGGAACATATATTCCGAGCACGGGTTCGACGCATTGATGCGGCCCGAGTTCGGACACGTGTGCCACTTGTTGATCGTCGTGTCGTACTGCACACCGGGATCACCACAGGCCCACGCCCCCTCGGCCATCTGCCGCAAGACGTACTTGGCGTCGTACTCGGGACCGGCCTTGGTCGGATCGGTCACCCAGCGGGTCTTCCATTTCCGGCCCTCTTCCACCGAGCGCATGAACTCGTCGCTGAGTCGCACCGACAGGTTGGCATTCTGGAACATGATCGACGAGTAGGCTTCGCCGTTGAAGTTGGCGTCGTATTCGCCGCTGTCAATCAGGGTGCGGGCCTTCTTCTCTTCCTTGTTCTTGCACTGGATGAATTCCAGGATGTCCGGATGCCAGTCCTTCAGCGACTGCATCTTGGCGGCGCGACGGGTCTTGCCACCCGACTTCACCACGGCGGCGATCTGGTCATAGACCCGCATGAACGACAACGGGCCGGAGGGAGTTCCACCACCCGACAGCTTTTCCTTGGAACCGCGGATCGTCGACAGGTCGGTCCCCGTCCCCGAGCCAAACTTGAACAGCATCGCCTCGCTGGTCGCGAGCCGCATGATGTCTTCCATGTTGTCATCGACCGCCTGGATGAAGCAGGCCGAAGCCTGCGGCAGTTCGTACGACGTGGCCGGACGCTCCACTTGCTGCGTTTGCGGGTTGAAGTGGTAGTTCCCCTTGCCTCCCTTCACTCCGTATTGGTGAAACAGGCCGACGTTGAACCAGACGGGCGAATTGAACGAACCGTATTGATGCAGGCACATCCAGGCCAGATCGCGGTAGAAGTTTTCGCCGTCTTCGCGGCTGGCGAAGTAGCCATCCGCAATGCCCCAATCGGCGATCGTGCGGGCCACGCGGTGAATCACCTGCTTGACGCTGGTCTCACGCTCGGGAGTGCCGGGCTCGCCGTAGAAGTATTTCGACACGACGACGTTGGTCGCCAAGGGACTCCACGTGGAGGGAATCTCACAGTTGGTTTGCTCGAACAACACCTTGCCGTTTTCGTCTTTGATCGCGGCGGTGCGATAGTCCCATTCGACCGTGTTGAACGGATCGGTGTCGGCGGGACAAAACCGGGGAGGGACCGACATGGGGCGAGTATCCGGCAAGTTCCGCTGACCGGCTCCCGCTCCCGGAGCCACCGCCACAGACGAACCAGCAGACATCGACATTCCTTTCGACTCGTGCATCATGCACTCCTGTTATCCAAGAATTCCGGGCGCAAACAAAGAAGCCGACGGCCTCGCCGCCGACAGAAATCCGAGGTCAAAATGAGGTGAGAGAACCAAGCAGGCCAGCGACCAACATACTATCGGTTGTGTCCCGGCCGCAGGTGAAGCCCAAGATTTGGGGACCAACGGGGCCTCAAAATAAAGTCGCGGTTGGCGATTGTCAACTGTCTGTTTTCGTCGGCGCAACCGGTTCACCCCGCATGATCCGCACAAGTGGGCTTCGCTCACGAGGTTAACGAATTGTGAAAAAATTCTCGGACGACTCACAACGACGCGGGACCAGACCGACGTTGACCGACTTGCCGTCCCGCCACTAACTTTCGAGGCTGTGGGATTGCTTGGAGGTTGTCGCCGAAACCTACAACGCGGCAATGAGTTGCCGTTGGCTACCGCGATCGGAGACGGGTGCGAGTCCTCGACCGGTCGACGGAACCCGCCGATTCTGACGGGTGACATCTTGAGCACCGGGCGGCACGACAAGACTCAACGTCCAAACACGAATCGAACTCCATGATGCTGACGATCCTGCTGCTGACTGTGTCCAACGTCTTCATGACGATCGCCTGGTACGGGCATTTGAGGCACAAGGAATCGCCGCTGGTCATGGCCATCCTGGTCAGTTGGCTGATCGCGTTTGCGGAATACTGCTTCCAAGTTCCCGCCAACCGCTGGGGCTCGTCGCAGTTCTCCCCGGTGCAACTCAAGGTGATCCAGGAGATCATCACCTTGGTTGTCTTCAGCGTATTCGCCGTCTGGTATCTGGATGCAAAACTCGGCTGGAACCACCTGGCGGCGTTCCTGCTGATCATCGGCGCGGTGTTCTTGGTGCGGAGTGACTCGCCCACGCCATCACCGCAGCCAACACAGCCAACGCACGAACTGCCGGGCGAGACGGCCGACTAATTTGGACTGTGGAGATTCATGTCCGCTTTCCGTTCTTGTCATCGCTGTCGTAGGCCACGTCACTCCGTGGTCCGGACAACTCCGAACACCGAGGAAACCCGCACGCGCGTCTCGGCAGGGCAAAACTTGGTCTTGAGATAGCCGAGTGCGGCCGTTTCGCCCGCATCGTTCGACAGCGGAGCCACCGACGTGATGACTCCGGCTTCGTCATCGGTTTCGGCAGCCGAGATCACTGACCCGACAACCGGTCTCGCACCGGACTCGAAGCGAATGCGGCGCAGTTCGCGGTTGGTGTGTCCCATCGCATCCAGCCGGGCGATCGGCTCCTGGCCGAGATAGCAGCCTTTGGTGAAGGAGATGCACTGCTTGGTTCGGCCGACCTCTTGTGCGAGGTTGTCTTCGCTGATGTCGCGACCGTAGTGGGGGAACCCCGCTTCGATGCGTCGCGTTTCGAATTGGTCAGGCGTTCCCGCGGCGCACCCGACAGCGAGCAGGCTCTGTCGCGTGGCATCAACTGCGGCGCGCGGCACCGACAAGAGGAACCCCGGCTGCCCCAACATGTCGGCACGTCGAATGTCAAAGGGACTCCCGAAGGCTTCACGCGCCACGCAACCGCAGGGCGGCAACCCCTCGTCGAGCATCAACAGTTGTGCCGCATGGGCGCCGGTGACAAACAGCTCGCCCCGCTCCGCCGAGCGACCGATCAACTGAACATCTTCGCGGATCAAGTACCGATCGAGATGGGAGATGATCGCCGTTTCCTGACCGGGAACGGTCTCCATCCAGAGCGACTGAGCCCCCGCAAAGACGAACACGTGCGCCAGCACACGCCCCTTGATGTTCGTCAGGAAGCCTTCACAGCCCTGCCCCGGCTGCAGTGACTTGATGTCGTTCGTACAAAACCCGTGCAGAAACTTCGCCCGATCCACTCCGAGAACTTCGATCTGCGTCCGGTCGCTGACGTCATAGACGGTGGCCGGGTTTGTCCGTGATGCTTCATCCGTCATGCGTATCCGAGCTCCTGTGGTGGCTGGTGGCGTGGGGCATGCGGGGGCATCCACTGGCACCATCGACTGGCGGAGTCTATCCGTCACCTGCCGCTGTCACAACGAGATCGAATTGAGATCTCATCGAAGGTTCCGATTGCGAAGGCCACACCGAAGCGGCGGCCGCGCGGGATCAAATGATCTCGAATCTGACTTCGATTCACGCGGCTGGACAGCGGGAAAAGGCCAGGGCATCTGCGGCCGATGCCGCGCACTCGCAACGGATTGGGTGTGCATCTCAATTCTGGGTGAAATCGAATGAAGGGGTTGTTGTCTACTCTGAAGGAATAAGGCGAGCGGCAGATGAATGTTTGTCCCTATACAAGCACGACGCGCAAGCGAGTGTGCTGGAAAATACAAGCACGACGCGCAAGCGAGTGTGCTGGAAAACTCACTCGCTTGCGCATCGTGCTTGTATGCCGATTCCTGCCGCTCTCCCAAGAGCCGCCGCGACTTTGACAGACTTGGATGAACCGCTTGCGGATTCCACCCAGAATCGTGACGCCCCCCAACGGTTTGCCGGCCGCGCGGTGAAACGACAGCACACCGTGTCGGCAGTATGATGCCCATCGCGGGGTATGCCTCGGACGGATTGGAAATCCGTCCTACGATCTCACTCGGAGTCCCATTCCAACGTGCCGAAGAAACAGGCCAAGAACAAGCTGCGCGTCGATTTTCGCAAGAACCGGAACCATACGGCCCGGCGGAATGACATCACGCGCGCCGTGG
>JAYTIB010000489.1:0-1637 GCA_043732205.1 Schlesneria sp.
CGGAGCGACGGGACTACTGTAGTCCCGTCGCTCCGCCGACGGGACTGTGACGGAATCGAGCCTATGAAGTTTCGGAAGATTGTGTGCGGGCTGTCAGGCTTTGTAGTCGCTGCTCGGCCAATGCGAAGACGGCCGGGTTGTTCAGATAGTTCAGATGTCCCACTCGCGGCAATACGACATCGACACTGCGGAACAAGGGGTTGAGGACGTAGTCGCGGTGGCCTCGGACGAGGGTGTGTGGGACCGGTGGTCTGTCCCAAGCGACGGGGCCCAGCGCCAAGACTTCCAGCTCGGCGGGGCGGATGCCGGTGGAGAGGCAGGCGTTCAGGATCTCCAGACCGCAACTGATCGTGACGACCAGCAACCCGTCACACGAACTGACCAGGGAATCCCAGTGAGCCACGGCGTGTTCGCGATACGGGGACTTCCAAGCCCGCAGGAATTGGGACAGATTGCGCCAACCCGCCAGCGGCAGGGGGACCGATGCTTGCTCGGCACGGTCCGGTGGCAGGTAGGGAAAGTTCGCGTAGATCTTGCTGTCACGCGGCACGCTCAACCGGTCGAGGAACTGCTGCTGGGACCGGCTCAGGGCGCAACTGGTGGGGTCGCTCAGTCCACTGAGCAGAACGACCTTGATCGGCGTCGAAGGGTGAACCACCGGTTGGCTGAAGACGATCATTGTTTGCCGTCCGTGAGGTAGGTGAAGGCACCCTGTCGGCCGACGCGAATCCGGCGCGAACGCCACGTGATGACAGGTGAGACGCTGGCATGGACAAGATGTACCACTTGCAAGAGCTCCGCGATCGGCGAGAGCAGCCACGAGGACGATGGCGGCTCGGCGAAGACCTGTCGATGCAACATCCGCAGGATCGTTTGCCGCGCGGCCAGCACTAGCAGCAGGATCAGGGTGCCGATTCCTCCGCCCGCCAGGCAGAGCAAGCTGCCCCACAGCAACAGCGGCGGCAATCCCAGCAGCACCGACAGCAGGCCCTGCACGGGAAGCGATTGATCGGCGACCAGCAGGCGGGCGAACAGGAACCAGCGGTGCATCTGCCGCAGGTAATGACTCGGTCCGGAAATGCTGGTGTGCAACAACGGCGACGTCACCCCCTGTCGGATGCGACCGCCGTGGCGCTGGACCAACCGGGCCAGCGAGTAGTCGTCGCACAGTTGACCCAGGATCGGCTCGAACCCGCCGAACTTTCGCAGGGTTTCGGTCCGCATCACGTAGAACATGCCATTGATGGTGAGCGGCCCCGTCCAGTCGAGCAGTGACAGGTACGTCAGGATGCTGTTGTTGTTGACGAAGTGGGCCACGAGGTTGCTCCAGAGGTTGTCTCCCGGAGCATAGCGCGGCAGTCCGGTGTACAGGTCGCATGTGGACAGCGCCGCCATCGCCTTCGGCAAGTGACCGGCGGACAGCATCGTGTCATCGTCGAGGACGGCCACGAAGTCGGTCGTGACGTCCGGCAAGGCCAGATTCAATTTGAACAGTTTGGGATTGATCCCCGCGGGGCACGGCGGGCACAGCACCAATCGAATCCGCGCGGGGATCGCCTGCGCCAGCGGTTCCGCCACCTGTCGACCGGGCTGGTCGTCTTCATCAATCAGCCAGACAAACAGCGCGTCCGCCGAAG